>JAJECB010000472.1 GCA_022822245.1 Gammaproteobacteria bacterium | reverse complement strand
ACCTGACACGGCACCTGAGCGAGAAGCGTAAGCAGCGCCTCGTGGTCGCAGTCCTCGTAGTCGTACCGATACCGTCGCTTCGAGCGTCGGGTGCGCTTCAGATACGGCGGGTCGCAGTAGACGAGTTCCGTGCCCTCGAACCTGAACACGGCGAGGAACCGGTGGGTGCTACGGCCAGCGTGAAGATGTCGTAAATCGGCCGGTTTGAAGTTGTTGGTACTGAGCACGCATTGGGAGGGGGATGCCGGAGACTGAGCGGCGGTGGGTCAACGGTCGATCACGTCCTTCATTCGGAAGCTCTTTCCTTCAAGGGTGACTGTCTCGGCATGGTGGAGCAGCCGGTCGAGAACGGCCGAGGTCAGTGTGGCGTCGTGGTTGAAGATCTCGGGCCAGTGCTTGTAGGCGCGATTGGTGGTGATCGCGATGGAGCCGCGTTCGTATCGCTGGCTGATGATCTGGAACAGCAGGTCGGCGCCGGTCTTGTCGATGGGGAGATATCCGAGTTCGTCGAGGATCAGCAATCTTGGTCGGAGGTAGCGCGCGAGGTCGCGTTTGAGCTGCCCGGCGGCCTTGGCGGCGGCGAGGGTATTGATGGCGTCGATGGCGCTGGTGAACAGCACGGAGTGTCCGCACTCGCACGCGCGCAGCCCCAGAGCGGTGACCAAGTGTGATTTTCCCAACCCGACACCGCCAACGAGCACGACGTTGCTCGCTGCGCGAGCTCGCTTCGTAGAGCGAGAGGTCGGGCTTTGGGAGTTCGAGGTCGAGCAGGTCGCTGCGCCGGGTCAGGTGCAACGCCGAGGTCTCGGGGGGCGTACGGGCGCGGGCTTCGAGGAGATTGGTGATGTAGTCGCAGGAGAACGCGCCGTATTCGAAGGCGTCGTCGAGCGCGCGGGCGGTGGCCTCGGTGCCGTAGATTTCGCTGAGCGCGACGATTTTGCGCACGTGATGGATGGGGTTGAGCCGGCGCTGTTCGAGTTCGCGGTAGTACTCGTCGGCGCGGGGGGTGAGCGAGACGAAGCGCTGGAGCAGGCGCTGGGTGGAGGCCTTGCGGCGCTGTTCGAGCAGGGCGCGGGGATGGTCGGGATGCTCGAAGTCGCGGTGGCGCTCGTAGCTGCGCAGGTGCCGGGCGACGAGGCGGTCCTCGTGGTAGATGCACAGCCGCTCGGGGTAGCTCTTCAGGGTCAGGCGCTGGGAGGCGTACTCGGCGGGCACGGAATAGCGATTGGTGTCGAAGGTGGCGCGGAAGCGGTTCGAGGCGCGCACGGTGTGCACGGCGCCGATGTCGTAGAGGAGTTCGGGCATCGGGCGCAGCTGCTCGCGTTCGAGGGCGAACAGCTCGACGGGCCGTTTGCGGGTCTCGCCGTTGATGGGCACGTTGGCGACGGTGTCGAGCCACTCGCGGGCGGTCGGATTGAGGTGGCTGAAGTCGGCGATTTCGAGGCCGGCGAGGAGGTTTTTCTTGACGTAGCCGACGCCGGCTTCGACGCGGCCCTTCTCGTGACCGGCGCCGACATTGCACGGGGCGATCTCGAAGCGGTGATGGCGGGCGAAGTCGGCGTAGCGGGGGTTGAACACCGGGGCTTGTCCGCACAGGCGCTGGAGCACGGCGGATTTGAGGTTGTCGGTCATGATCCGGGCGGGCACCCGCGCGCCGAAGTAGGCGAAGGCGTTGAGGTGGCAGCCGAGGAAGTGCTCCATGGTTTGGGAGACGGTGAACTCGAGGTACATCAAGCGGCTGTAGCACAGCACCATCACGAAGAAGCTCAGCCGTCGCCGGGTGTTGCCGACATCGACGCTGCCGTAGTGCCCCCAGTCGACCTGGGCGGTCTCGCCGGCGGCGAAGTGCAGGGTCAGGAACGCAGGAGCGCGTGTCGGACGCACCCGCTGGAGGTAGTCCTTCACGATGGTGGCGCCGCCGTCGTAGCCGACCTCGCGCAGGCGGTTCAAGACCTGCGCGCCACTGTAGGGGTGGTGTTCGAGGAGGCGGCGGATATAGCCCTTGAACGGGTCGAGCTTGCTTGGCCGCGCCGGGGTGATTCGGGGCCGGAACTGGGGTTCGTCGAGCCAACGACGCACGGTACGGGCGTCGAGCGAGACGGCGTGGGCGATCTGGGCGACGGTGAGCTGCTCGACGCGGTGCAGATGCTGGACCCGTTGGTAGGTGGCGTAATCGATCATGTCGTTCTCCGCAGTTGTTCCAAGACCTCGCTGAGGCGTCGGGGGGCGGCGCTGCGCTGAGGTGGTGGCTCGGCGGGCGCGTGCACGTCGAGGGAGAGCACCTGGTACAGCGGGGACTCGAAGGCGACGAGGTCGGCGCCGATGAGGGCTTGGGGGGCATCGAGGAGCGCGCGGTGGTCGAGCGGCAGGCGCGCGGTGAGCGAGGCGTCGGAGTAGTAGCTCAATCCCCGTGCGTCGGCGACGGTGACGAGGAACAGGTACAGCGCCCAGGCCTCGACGGGACAGTGCTGGAGACGTCGTTCACGCACCAGGCGGTGGTCGAGCCAACTGAACTGCGTCGGGGTGCGGCGCCGACGCTGGGGGCACAGCAATCGTTTCTCGACCATCGGGGTCTCCGGCGACGATGTCGAGGGCCAATTGTTGGAGCCGGCGCGAGGTGAGCGCGATGTCTTCTTGTAACGCGGCGCCGGTGAGATGGGCGATTAATCCTGTGAGGACGAGGGATTGGGCCCGGAAGATGTCTTGTAACGGGGACGCACTCAAGACATCTGATTGCTCATGCATATCAACAGGTTGCGCGGGTGAGTGTTCTTGTAACGCCTGGCGCTGAGAAGAGCTCTTTCGGGCATAGCCTGGATGGGCGGCGCGCCAGGCACGCACCCGAGCCACGTGCTCGGGGCCGCGGAAGTAGTCCCGGTTGGCCTCTTTGGCCAGCCAGCGCCGCTGGCTCGCCGCCTTGCTCGCACGCCGGCACGCCAGTGCCGAGCAGTAGCGCTGGTGGCGGATGTTTCGGGGGTCGGGGCGGAAAAACTGCCCGCAATGCCGACACTTGCGGCGTGTGCGTTTGCTCATCGGTGGGGTCCCTCCGACCACCGATGATGGGCCACAGGCCCCCGATCAATCCTGCGGTGCGACCCCGACGAGGAAGAAGATCAAGTCGCGAAGAAGACCGATGTCAATGAAGGTTCGAAGAAGACACCATCGAAGAAGATGACATCTTCACACCGGCCATCCACACGCACTTTCGGAACGGCGGTGGCACTCCTCAAGGGCGTCGTCGGAATCCTCGTCTTCGTCCATGAAGCCTTCGTCGAGAAGATCGGGGCACGTCAGAATCGTGAGGACACGATCATAGCTGCCGAGCCCTACAACCTCCTCTAGAGCTCGTACAGATCGCCCAGCGCCGAGCCATTCCACGATAGTGGTCTCATCCTCCTCTCGGGCCGTTCGCCGTTGTTCCGTCGGGAGCTGGGCTACGTACGCTGTGACTGTCCCGGTGGGGACCGGAGAGCCTTTTCTGGGCCATGCGTCGAAAAGTAGCGATTTCATGGCATCCGACATGAAGCAGTAGTCGACCATGCCGTTCCGACTGACGATGACGGCAGTCGCTGCGTCCGTGAGTCTGGCGTAGCGGATAGCCGATGCGGTCAGGGACGCCCGGGCATCGCGCTCGACGGCCTCAATGGCGGCAAGACCGTTCGGGTGCCGCGCGATGACGTCGCGCACCGGCTTCTCGGGCATGAGAAGTCCGGCAGCGAAGCAATCGGCTTCCCGTTCATAGCGGTCCTCCGAGATGTAGCCGGCCCGAGATCGATGGGCCCCATCGACGAACGGAATGTGGTCGAGATGGCCTTCGACAAAGAAGTGGCCGAGCTCGTGGGCGATGCTGAAGCGCTGAAATCCTTCATTGTCGATGGTGCCGTCGTAGAGGATCCCGAAGGCATTGCCGTACCTGACCAGCATTCCTGACACCCCCTCGGAGGACGTCTCCATCGGTTTGATGACGATCTCGCGGGTGTCGGCGAGGGCGTTGAGGTCGACATGGAGACGCAACAAGCCTTCGGCCTCAAGGAGCCGTTGGGCCTCGAGCATCAGGGCGCGCTGGCGCAGTTCGGAAGTCCAGTTCATTCGCTGTCTCCCCGCGTCTTGCGGTCGCGTTCGGCCAGGAACTGCATGAATTCCTCGGCCAGCGAGCGGTTCTCCTGCGTGAGTTTCGCGCCGTGGCGGGCGAGAGGGTCGGCCGCCTGAGCCAAGGTTGGTTCGACCACCCGCCCCACCAGATAGTCCGTCGTCACATTCAGCGCGTTGGCGAGCTTGCGCAGGTTGTCGAACGAGGGCTTGCGGCCGCCACCCTCGAAGTGGGCGATGGAACTCGGGGGCAGACCCGTCGCCTTCGCGAGCTCCACCTGGCTCATGCGGCGGAGCCCCTCGCGCGCTATCCGGAGGCGGTCCTTGAATACGTCGGAGGGTTTCCCCCGGATCATGTCGAAATCGACATCATGTCATTGACGATCGTTTTCATGTGGATTAGAATTTCCGACAACGTTGCCATGTCGTACCCGACAAGCGCAAGCCCGGAGCCACGACTGCATCTGGCAGCACCAGGATTGTGGATTAAGGAGGTGACACATGTCACTGCTGAACATTACGAAGGTGTCAGACACCGGTGAGAAATGTTGGGGCGTCGTGTTGCTCGACAGCAAGGACGCGGCGCTCCTTCGAAGCGAGAAAGGTGTGCGCAAAGGCGAGATCACGTCGATCGCCAAGGCGCTCAAATTCGAGGGGCCTGGGGCCACGATTGTGGCGGAGGGCGCTGGGAAGCCGGAAGGAGGACCGGCATGGGAGCTTGAGAAGACGGCTCAGGGCTGGCTCGTGCGGTTTACGCGCGTGGAGCTTACGGCGTTCTATCTGGTGCTCAAGTCGGAGGAGGCAGTCGGATCGCCAACAGTGGCCGAAGAGGCAGTGAAGACGGTCAAGGACTGTCTGGCCCACGCGGACATTCAGTGGGATCCACCAGAAGCTGATCCGGCGTATCAGGAGAAGGTGACCGACGAAACGGAGATCGAGGGTATCCCGGGTAGCGGTCCACGGATATCGGCAGCAATGCAGGAGGGGCTGAACGAGTTCACGAAGTGGACGTTGGCGCAGGTGAGAGTGCTGGAACATCCGGTGCTGCTGATCTTCGACTATAGCCCCAGCGCTGATCAGAGACCGCTGTCGATTGCGTTTGACTACGGGGGCGGCTCCAAGTGCTGGATGACGACGACAGATGTGAGAAAGATCGAGAACGACGGACCGAACTTCCGCGCGCAGTACAAGGAGT
>JAJECB010000167.1 GCA_022822245.1 Gammaproteobacteria bacterium | reverse complement strand
GAAAGTAGCATCCCGTTCCCTTTATGTCAACCTAATTTCCCCCATTTACATGGGAACATAAATCCCCTCTGATGCCAGAATTTTTCGATCTGGCTCAATCACTTGGCCGCGATTCAACCCCGAAATCCCGGGGAACTTCGGGCTAGAGTCAGATAGTACGTATAGCCTTCAACTGTCGCGATCTCCCGAGCTATGTACGAAGTTACCAAGTACTCAGGTGCCTCCCACAACCAACTACCTCCCGTCCAAGTTTCGTAGTCGTCTTGCGCGCGAGCGATCCCTTTCAGTGTTTTGTCGACAATTGTTTCCATTGGTACAGGGGCCATGATTCTCTCCGTTGCATTAGGCTCAAGCAATCGGAATAAATTGGGGCAAACTCCAATTTGAGGCAGTCCCCGTAGTAGAGACCGGTCATGACTGGTCCCATTCAGGCATACGGTCGACTCTAGGGTTGATGCCTCCCCGCGCGCTTTCGCTTCGAGTGGCGTGTACCGCTGCATTGTGAGCCGACTTGATCAAATGCCGAGCAGCGCGTTCGGAACGATAGCCGTCATCTTTGCAGAATGCAATCGAATATGGTTCACGTTTCAACACACTACCTGTCGGAGGCGGAGGGGGGGATGTGGGGGGCGGCGGAGGGGGCGTCGGCGTTCTGGCCACGGTGGCGGAGCCAGTGGTCCATGAGGACGAGGGCGGTCATCGCCTCCGCGATGGGGGTGGCCCGGAGCCCGACGCAGGGGTCGTGGCGGCCGGTCGTCACCACCTCGACCGGCTCCCCCGACCGGTCGATGCTCCGGCCCGGGAGGCGAAGGCTCGAGGTGGGCTTGAGGGCGATGCTCGCGACGATGTCCTGCCCGGTCGAGATGCCACCGAGGATCCCGCCCGCGTTGTTGCGGAGGAACCCTTCCGGGATGATCTCGTCGCGGTGCTCGGTCCCCTTCTGCTCGACCGACGCGAACCCGGACCCGATCTCGATCCCCTTGACCGCGTTGATCCCCATGAGGGCCGACGCGAGCTCGGCGTCGAGCTTGCCGTAGACCGGCTCCCCGAGCCCGCGCGGAACGCCCGACGCGCGCACCGTGACCCGGGCGCCGATGGAGTCACCCTCCTTCCGGAGCGCGTCCATGAAGCGCTCGAGCTCGGGAACGAGATCCGGATCGGGGGAGAAGAAGGGGTTGCGGTCCACCTCGTCGAGGTCGATGCGGGCGGGTCGAAGGGGCCCGAGCTGGGCGAGCCAGCCCCGCACCGTGCACCCGAACCGCTCGCGGAGGTACTTCTTCGCGATCGCGGCCGCCGCCACCCGGACCGCGGTCTCCCGCGCCGACGCCCGGCCTCCGCCCCGGTAGTCGCGGACCCCGTACTTGGCGAGATAGCTGTAGTCGGCGTGGGCGGGCCGGAACACGTCGCGGATGTTCGAGTAGTCGCGACTCCTCGCGTCGACGTTCTCGATGAGGAGGGCGATCGGGGTCCCGGTGGTGACCCCCTCGAACACTCCGGAGAGGATCCGGACCTCGTCGGCCTCGCGGCGCTGGGTGGTGTGGCGGCTCCGGCCGGGGCGCCGCCGGTCGAGGTCGGGCTGGATGTCGGACTCGCCGAGGGCGAGGCCGGGCGGGCACCCGTCCACCACGCACCCGATCGCGGGGCCGTGGCTCTCCCCGAACGAGGTCACCGTGAAGTGGGTTCCGAACGTGTTTCCGGCCACGCTAGCCCCGCCCCGTCTTTCCGCAAACGACTCTGGAGGGCCATTGTAAGGAATCCGGGGGGTCGACACCGTGAGCGCGCGACCGGCGGCCTCGTGGGAGCGCGGGCAACCTGCCCGCGTGCGCCGACGGTGTTCCTCCACGCTCCATGCGGGCTGGAAGCTCGCGCGCCCGGGAAACCGTGCTCTCGGAACGCGCGCCCGGAGGGACCGTCGTCATCCGGACGTCGCGCGGGCATCCGGGCCGCGCGCGGCCGATTCGGAGCGGGGTCAGAAGTCGCGACGGTGCAGCAGGAAGACGCCTTCGCCCCCCCGTGCCACTTCGAGCCAGACGAAGGGGAGGTCGAAGCGGGACTCGAGGGCGGCGCGGACGACCGGCGAGGCGCCGACCTCGACGACGAGCGCCCCCTCCGGGGCAAGCCACCGGGGCGCCTCCTCGACGATCCGGCCCACCACGTCGAGTCCGTCCGGCCCGCCGGCGAGGGCGAGCGCGGGCTCGGCCCGGAACTCGCGGGGGAGCCCGGCCATCTCCTCGTCCGGGACGTAGGGGGGATTGCTCACGACGAGGTCGTACCGAACCCCGGCGCGGCGGTCCGGTTCGCCGTCGAGTCCGTCGAAGAGATCCGACTCGACGACTCGCACCCGCCCCTCGAGCTCGTGCAGGGCCACGTTGCGGCGGGCCACGTCGAGCGCGGCCGGCGCCGCGTCGACCGCGTCCACCCGCGCGTCGGGGAAGGCATGGGCGCATGCCACCGCGATGCATCCGCTCCCGGTCCCGAGGTCGAGGATGCGCCGCACCCCACCACCGTCGATCCAGGGGTGGAAGCCTTCCTCGATGAGCTCCGCGAGCGGGGACCGGGGCACCAGCACCCGCCGGTCGACCTCGAACCGGAGCCCCGCGAACCACGCCTCGCCGGTAAGGTAGGCGGCGGGGACTCGCTCCTCGATGCGCCGGTGCAGCAGGGCGAGGACCTCGGCCCGTTCGGGGCGGGTGAGGCGGGCGTGGAAGAGCTCGGCAGGGAGCGGCGGGCGGGCCGGAAGGTGCAGGGCATGGAGGACGAGGGCGAGGGCCTCGTCGATCGCGTTGTCGGTCCCGTGCGCAAAGCAGAGCCCGGCCTCGTTGAACCGGCTCGCCCCGAAGCGCACGAAGTCCGAGACCGTCTTGAGGCCCTTCCCGCCGAGCGGCCGCTCCGCCACGGTTCAGCCGGCCCCCCGCCCCACCGTGGAGCAGCCCGCGCGTCGGTGCTTTCTCGCCCGAACCAGTGAAGCCGCCTCCCGAATGGCCACGACCGGGATTGGCGGCAGGGCTGGCAGGACGGCCGAGCGATCCCGCGTTGCCGCCGGGCCAGGCGGGGTCGGCGGGAGCATCGGCGCCAGCCGAACCGTCGGGACGGGCGAAGCGAAGTCCGTCACCCCGACCCCGGGCCGTCCGGACTCCCTACGCCCCGCCGGCGGCGGCCGGCGCTTCGCCGTCACCGCCGGCGGACTCGCCGGCGAGGGCCTGGAACATGTCGTTCAGCCGGCGCACGAACCCCGCCGGGTCCTCGAGCTGGCCGCCCTCGCTCAGCAGGGCCTGATCGTGGAGGATCTGCGCCCAGTCCGCGAACCGGTCCCCCTCCTGGTCGCTCATCCGTCCCACGATGGGGTGGTCCACGTTGACCTCCAGGATCGGCTTCGAGCGCTCGACGTCGTGCCCGGCCGCCCGGAGGACGTTCTCGAAGTGGGTGCCGAGGGCGTGTTCGTCGGCGACGAGGCAGGCGGGCGAGGTGGTGAGGCGCCGGCTCACCCGCGCGGACTGGACGCGGTCGCCGAGGGCTTCGCCGATCCGCTTGACGAGCGCCTCGCGGTCGCTCGTGGCCTTCGCCGCGTCCTCGCCATCCTTTCCGGTCTCGTCCTCCCCGGCGTCCTTCCCTTCTCCCGCGCCCTCGCCCTCGCCTTCCGCGGCCTCGTCCTCGCCGAGCGAGGCGAGGTCGAGGTCGCCCCGGCTGACCGACCGCAGCGGCTTGCCGTCGAACTCGGTAAGATGGCCGACGAGCCATTCGTCCACGGGGTCCGTCAGCAGCAGGACCTCCACCCCCCGCTTCCGGAACACCTCGAGGTGCGGGCTCGAGCGGGCCGCGGTGAGGCTGTCCGCGGTCAGGTAGTGGATCGCCTCCTGGCCCTTGTTCATCCGCTCGACATAGGCTGCGAGAGAGACCGCGGGCTCCCCGTCCTCGTCGGCGGTCGAATGGAACCTGAGGAGGGCCGCAATCGCCTCCCGGTTGGTCGGGTCCTCGACAATCCCTTCCTTGAGCACCTTGCCGAACTCGCCCCAGAACTTCGCGTACTTCTCCGCATCACCCTCCGCGAGCTTGTCGAGGGCCCCGAGGACCCGCTTCACGGTCCCGGACCGGATCGCCTCCACCTGCCGGTTCGACTGGAGGATCTCCCGCGAGACGTTGAGGGGGAGGTCGCTCGAGTCGATGACCCCGCGCATGAAGCGCAGATACGCGGGGAGCAGATCCCCGGCGTCCTCCAGGATGAACACCCGCCGCACGTAGAGCCGGAGGCCGCGGCGCACGTTGCGGTCCCAGAGATCGAAAGGAGCCCGCCCGGGCACGAACAGGAGCACGGTGTACTCGACGTTGCCTTCGACCCGCGCGTGGATGGTGTCGAGCGGGGCCTCGAAGTCGTGCGCGACGTGCTTGTAGAACTCCTCGTACTCCTCCTCCGTGATCTCCTGCCGGGGCCGGCCCCAGAGCGCGGTGGCCCGGTTCACCGTCTCCTCCTCGGGAACGTCCGTCTCCTTCCCGGCGTCTTCGCCGTCCCCGTCCCCCGCCTCGCCTTCCTTCGCCATCCGGATCGGGAAGGAGATGTGGTCGGAGTACTTGCGGACGATCCCCCGGAGCCGGAAGCCGTCGAGGAGGTCGTCCTCCTCCTCGCGAAGGTGCAGGGTCACCTCCGTCCCGCGCGCCGGCACCTCCACCGTCTCGACGGTGAACTCGCCGCGCCCATCCGACTCCCATCGAACCCCCTCGCGGGCCGGCGCGCCGGCCCGGCGGGTGGTGAGGACGACCCGCTCGGCCACGATGAAGACGGAATAGAAGCCGACCCCGAACTGCCCGATGAGCTGTGCGTCCCTGGCCTCGTCCCCGGTGAGCGACTCGATGAAACGCCGGGTGCCGGATCGCGCGATGGTCCCGATGTTCTCCACCACCTCCTCCCGCGACATGCCGATGCCGTTGTCGGCCACCGTCAGGGTGCGCGCCTCGGGGTCGAAGCGGATCGAGATCCGGAGCTCGCCGTCGCCCTCGGTGAGGGAATCGTCGGAGAGGGCGGCGAAGCGCAGCCGGTCCGCCGCGTCCGAGGCGTTGGAGATGAGCTCGCGGAGAAAGATCTCCTTG
>JAJECB010000423.1 GCA_022822245.1 Gammaproteobacteria bacterium | reverse complement strand
CGCTTCGGGGTCGAGTACGTGGATGCCGAGACCCTTGCCGCCTGGCGGCGTGAGGCGGACGCGCGCTCGCTCTTCGTCTTCGACGTGCGCAGCCCCGAGGAGTACCGCGAGGGACACCTCCCGGACGCGGTCCACGCCGCGGGCGGGCAGCTCGTGCAGGCGACGGACGAGTACGTCGGCACCCTCGGGGCACGCATCGCCCTCGTCGACGACGACGGGGTGCGGGCGACCCTCACCGCATCGTGGCTCCGCCAGATGGGGTGGGAGGCGCACGTGGTGCGGGGCGCCCTCGAGGCAGAGGACCTCGTCCCCGGGCCGAGTCCCGTGGTTGCGGCCGGGGTGTCTGCCCCCGCGCTCGTCTCCCCTGGCGAGCTCGAAGACCTCGCCGAAGCCGGACGCGCCCTCGTCCTCGACCTCGCGGACAGCCGCACCTTCCGGCGCGGGCACGTGCCCGGAGCCTGGCACGCGGTGCGGGCGGACCTCCCCGGGCGGCTCGCCGCCCTGCCGTCCCGCCCGGTCACCGTGCTCACCTCCCCGGACGGGATGCTCGCGGCCCTCGCGGCCGAGGACGTGGAGGGCGACGTGCGGGTCCTCGACGGCGGCACCGCCGCCTGGACGGCGGACGGGCGCGCCCTCGTGCCCGGCGAGGAGGAGCGGATCGCGGCCAACGTCAACGACGTCTGGCTCCGGCCGTACGACCGCGGCACCGGCGTCGAGGACGCGATGCGCGAGTACCTCACCTGGGAGATCGACCTCGTGGCCCAGCTCGCGGGCGACGGCACCGCCCGCTTCGGCCCCTTCCGCACGGGAAGCTGCTAGGCTTGACTCTCTCCCTGTTCCTGACTCCACGGAACGGGGAGGGTGGACGGTCGTTCGTTCGTCCATGCCGGTCAGGAGGCGAGCAGTCATGGACCAATCATCGAAGGGAACGTCGGGACTCCTTGAACGAATCACCACCGATCCGGACATCTGTCATGGAAAGCCCTGCATCCGCGGGCTGCGATATCCCGTCGACATGATCCTCGAACTGTTGAGCGCCGGAATGAGCAACGAGGAAATCCTCGCTGACTATTCCGATTTGGAGCGTGAAGATATCCTGGCCGCGCTCGCCTTCGCCGCACGCTTGAGTCAAGTGAAGCGAGTTCAGGCCGTCGTCGGATGAGGTTCCTGATCGACGCGCAACTGCCCTTGCGGTTGGCGCGTTGGCTTCGGGCCGAAGGGCATGACGCCATTCACACCATGGACCTCCCCGACGGGAACCGAACCGCAGATGCGGCGATCAACTCTCTCTCCCTTCGCGACCGGCGAATCGTCATCACCAAGGATGAAGATTTCGTCGATTCCCTCCTGCTGCGGAACGAGCCGCACAAGCTCTGCCTGATCGCTACCGGCAATATCGGCAATCGAGAGTTGGAAAGCCTGATGCGGGAAAATCTGGAGCGTCTCGTCTCGGCCCTGGACGAATACGACTTCGTGGAACTCGATCGCAACTCGCTCATTTGCCATCGATGAACCCGTCGGGGTTCCCGCCACGGGTATCCCGGCTCCATTGCGGTCGAGAATTGAGCCTCCTCATTTCCCGTATATCGAGGGCGTGGCCGGTGGGGTGGGTCTGTCTGGCTGTCTTCGCCCTCTACGGTGAGGCACGCGCGGGGGAGGGGGCGGCGCTCGCGGCGGTGTGGTGCGGGGGCTGCCACGCGGTGCCCGAGCCGGCCGCCCTCGACCGGGAGACCTGGACCCGCCACGTGCTCCCCGAGATGGGGGCGCGTATCGGGATCTACGAATTCCGGGGGCGGCGGTGGCGGCCGGACCCGAGCCTTCCCGCCGGCACCTACCCGGCGGAGCCGCTCCTCCCCCTCGCCGACTGGGCGAGGATCTTCGATCACTACCGGGACGGTGCGCCCGCGGAGCCCCTGGCCGCCGCCCCGCCGCCGGAGCGGACCACCGGCCGATTCGTGATCCGGCTTCCGCCCGCGCGGACCGACCGCGAGCCCGCCGCGGTCACCGCCGTCCACGTCGACGGGGCGGCGAAGCGGATCCTCGTCGGAGACGGCGCGGGCCGCCGCGTGCGGGTGCACGACCACGACCTCCGGCCGGTGGCGGAGGTCCCGGTGGATTCGCCGCCCGTCCACTTCGCTCCCCTCGATGGCGGCGCCTGGCTCGTTACCCTGATCGGCTCTCTCTCGCCCGGGGATGCGCCCCGGGGAGGCGTCGTCCGCCTCGATCCGCCGGGCGCGGAGGGCGAAGGCTGGCGGGTCACCCGCCTCCTCCGCCGGCTGCCGCGCCCGGTCCGGACCCTCGCCTCCGACCTCGATCGCGATGGGCGCCGTGACCTCGTCGTCGCCGGCTTCGGCCATGCCCGTGGCGCGATCTCCCTCCACCTCTCCCGCCCCGGAGGCCGGTTCGAGGCGGTGGCTCTGCTCCCGGAGCCGGGGGCGGTCTCCCTCGCCCTCCGGCGCGGCGACCTCTACGCCCTGATGGCCCAGGGCGACGAGCGCATCCTGCGGTTCCCGGCCGCGGCGCTCGTCCGTCTCGCCGGACCGCAAGACGGGACCGCGCGGGAGCCGTCCACGTCCCCGCCGCGGTCGTCGGCCGCCGCGGCGGAGGGGGGCTTTTCCCCCGCGGGCGGAGCGGCGCCGACCGTGATCCGGCGGTTCCCGCCCGAACGCGGGTCGAGCTCGATGCGGGTCCTCGACTTCGACGGTGACGGGGCCCTCGACCTCCTCGTCACCGCCGGGGACAACGCCGACTTCACCCCCGTCTTCAAGCGCGGCCACGGCGTGCGGCTCTACCTCGGGGACGGCGGCGGAGGCTTCCGCCTCGTCCTCTTCCACCGCCTCGACGGTGCGTACGGCGCGGCCGCCGAGGACTTCGACGGCGATGGCGACCGGGACATCGCGGCCGTCGCGTGGTTCGCGGACTACTCGCGGGGCCCCGGCGGCGCGGCCGGCTTCGTCTACCTCGAGAACCGAGGCCCGGCCGGCTTCCGGCCCGCCCGGGTCCCGGGCCTCGAGCGCCTCGGGCGCTTCGCGGTCATCGACGCGGGCGACGTGACGGGCGACGGTGCGCCCGACATCGTGCTCGGCAACCTCGCCTACGGAGCGCCGGGCCCGGGTTCTCCGTCGCCCGCCCTCACGCGGGCCTGGGCGGCGGGGCCGCGCTTCGTGGTCCTCGAGGCCCGGCCCGGCGGCGGGGAGCCCCCCGTTCAGGACCCGTAGGCGAGACGCGGCAGGAACAGCACGATGTCCGGGACGAGGGCGAGGATGGTGAGGAGGACGAGGATCGCGAGGATGAAGGGGAGCGACTCACGCACGTACTCGTCGGTCCTCACCTTCAACAGCCCGCACACCGTGTACATGATGACCCCGACCGGCGGGGTCATGCTGCCGAGCCCGACCAGGATCACCATGAGCACCCCGAAGTGGACGTCGTCGATGCCGAGCTGGCGCACGATGGGCACCAGGATGGGGGTGAGCAGCAGCACCATGACGGTGCTCTCCACGAACATCCCCGCGACCACCAGGAACCCGAGGAGGAGGAACAGCACCATCACCGGGTTCTCGGACAGCCCGGCGATGAACGCGGCCATGTTCTGCGGCACCTGCTCCACGATGATCGCGAAGCCGAGCATCGCGGAGAGCATGAGGATCAGCATGATCATGCCGATGTCGGTGACCGCCCGGCCGAGCAGCCCGGGCAGATCCGAGACGTCGAGCTCGCGGTGGGCGAAGAAGCCGACGAGGAGCGCGTAGACGACTGCGAAGGCCCCCGCCTCCGAGGGCGTGAAGAGGCCGAAGCGGATCCCGACGATCAGCCACACCGGGAAGATGAGGGCGTATTTCGCCTCGTTCATCGCGTGGAGCACCTCGCGCCACCCGGGCGGGTCGGCGAGCTCCCCCCGGTAGCCGCGCCGGCGCGAGATGAGGTAGGCCGGCCCCATCAGCATCGCGGTCATGAGGATCCCGGGCACCACCCCCGCGACGAAGAGCCGCCCGACCGAGACCTGGCCGATGAAGCCGTAGAGGATGAGGCCGATGCTGGGCGGAATGGTGGAGGTGATGAGGGAGCTGAGCGCGATGACCGCCGCCGTGAATCCCCCCGCGTAGCCGTGCCGCCGCATGGTGGGCCCGAGGATGCGGGCCTCCATCGAGGCGTCCGCCACCGAGGACCCGGAGATCCCGCCCATCAGCGCGCTCAGCACGATGCTCGTGTGCGCGAGCCCCCCCGCCATCCACCCGGTGAGGGAGGAGGCGAAGGCGAGGAGGCGCCGGGTGATCCCGGTCGCGTTCATCAGGTGCCCGGCGAGCACGAAGAGGGGCACCGCGAGGAGCGGGAAGCTCTGGGTCGACGAAATGATGCGCTGGGAGCTGATGGAGACGGGGAAGTTCGGATCGGTGAGGAAGAACGTGAACCCCGCGATCCCGATCGCGAACCCGAGCGGCATCCCGATGAGGAGGAGCACGAGGAAGATGGCGGTGATGAGGATCATGTCGGCCCGTCCGTGGTCGCCACGCCGCCCCGGTCTCCCGGTCCGGCCGGTCCGGCTGCAGCGTCGCTGGCGCCGGCGTCCCGGTCCGGCGTGGACACTTCGCTCCGGGGTCCATCGCCCCCGCCGGGGTTGTCTCCGTGCCCTTCGTCGGGCTCGCTGCCGCCCTCTTCACCGCCGTCCGCACCGCCCCGGAGCACGGCCCTGATTCGTCCCACGGTGGTGAGGAGCAGCAGGGCCGCCCCGAGCGGGGCCGCGACGGTCGCGAAGGCGAAGCTCAAGTTCGTGGTCATGAACCGCCGGTCGACGCTGACGAAGGTGAGCTCGACCCCGTACCAGAGGAGGGCGGCGAGGAAGGCGGCGATGAGGCCCAGGTTGAACAGGGCGACCGCCTGGCGGATCCGGGGCGGGAGGTTGCGGGTCAGCACGTCGACCCCGATGTGGGCCCCGGCCCGCATCGCCTGGTTCGCGCCGAGGAAGGCGAGCCACGCGAAGAGGAGCTGCGCGATCTCGATGGACCAGATGATCGGCCGGTTGAAGGTGCGGCTCACCGCGGGCACGAAGACGAGCAGGACGAGGAGGGCGAGGAGGACCCGGGAGATGAGCTCCTCGACGCGGGTAAGGTGGCGGCCGGCGGCGGCGACGGCGCGTCGCATGGAGGTCCGGCAAGCGGGGCGGCGGCGCGGGCGACCGGTGCCGAGCTGGCGGAAGCGGAGCGGGCGGCGGGCGGTGGTCGGCGGTGATCGCCCCCGGCGCGCTCCGGCCCGAGCGGACCGGAGCGCGCCGCGGGACGCGGCCGCTATCTCACTTCCGAATACACGAGGGCGCGCACGTCGGTCAGCCCCATCATCTCGTAGACCCCCGCGGTGGCCTCGATGAAGGGCGCCTTGTCGACGTCGGCGTTGATGGTGAGCCCGGCGTCCGCCATCTTCGCCTCGAGCGCCGCGATGGCGTCGGCGGTCGCCTGCGTCCCGATGTCGCCCCCGTTCAGGGCCTCTTCACGCACGATCTGCTGGAACTCGGCCGGCAGCGAGTCGGTCCACGCGGCGCTGGTGACGAGCCCGGTCATCAGGTTGATGTGCTCCGTCTTCGCCATGTGCTTGGTCACCTCGAAGAGCTTGATGCCCCACGCGGCGGGGGTCTGCGCGCCGGCGCAGTCGATCACCCCCTGCTGGATCCCGGTGTAGACGGAGGTCCAGGCGAGCGGGGTCGCCACCGCCCCCATGGAGCCGATGGTCTCGATCCAGAGGCGCGCGTCCGGCACCCGGCAGCGGATCCCGTCGAGGTCCGCCGGCTTGGCGACCGGGGTCGGGGTGTACATGTTGCGTACCCCCTGCCACCAGTTGAACGAGAGGATGTCGAGGCCGGCCTTCTCGCGGAGCTCGCCGTTGAACTCGCCGAACACGCTCGAGGTCACGATCTTCTTCATCTCCGCGAGGTCGGCGGCGAGGTAGGGCGCCGACACGATGGCGAGCCCCGGCACGTACGAGCCGAGCCGCCCGCCGTCGATGATGACCGCAGTGTTGGCGCCGGCGCGGGCCTGCTCGATGCATTCGTTGTCTTCGCAGAGCGTGAGCGAGGGGAAGATGACGATGTCCACCTCGCCGTTCGTGCGGCTCTCCACGCCCTTCTCGAAGGCGAGGAGACCCTGGAACAGGGGGTCGTCCTGGGTGAGGGCGGTGCCCACGTTCAGCGTGTAGGTGGCGGCGCCGGCCGGCGCGACCGCGGCTGCGGCCGCGATGCCGGCAACGGCGAACGTGGCGAGTAGCTTGCGAATCATCGAACTCTCCGGTTGTTTCCTGAACGGGTCCGAGGAGGGCCCCCGCCGGGGAGGCCGTCCCTCCACATGGGCCTCGCGCCGAGGCCGCCCGCAATCTGAATCGACATGCCGCGGGGTGTCAAGCGCGGCGGCGGGCGGGGGGATGCTCAGGGCAGGATGGCGAGGCGGGGCTTGGAGGCGACGAGGCCGCAGATGCGGCGCAGTCTCTGCCACTCGTGCGAGGCGAGGGCGGGGCCGTCGCCGCGCGCGCTCGCGCGCACCGCTTCCGCCCGCTCGCCGGTCGGGGGGTGGGTGGACAGGATCCGGAACACGGGGTGGTCCTCGCCCCCGGCCCGCTCCGCGATGCGCTCGAAGAACCGCGCGAGCCCCCCGCCGTCGATGCCCGAGGCGTTGAGCAGCTCGACCGCGTACCGGTCCGCCGCCCGCTCCGCTTCCCGCGAATGGCGGCCGTTGATCGCGAGCTCGGTGACGGCCCCGGCCACCCCGAAGGTCACGTCGCCGACGAGGAGGCTGACGAGCATCGAGATGGCGGTGGTGCGATAGATCGCCTCGGTAACGTGATCGTGGGCGACATGGCCCACCTCGTGGGCGAGCACTCCGGCGACCTCCTCCGGGGACTCGGCGGCCCGGATCAGCCCGTGGGTGAGCACCACGTATCCCCCCGGGAGGGCGAACGCGTTGACGAGGTCCGCGCGGACCACGACGAGGCGCAGCGCGGGAGGCGACTCCAGGCCCGCGGTGACCCGGCGCGCGAGCGTCTCCAGGGCGGAGACGCCGCCCCGGAAGTCGCAGAACTCGGCTTGCCCGCCGCCGCCGTCCGGGTAGGCGACGGCCGCCGCGATGCGCGGCAGCGCGATCTCGCCGACCCGCTGCTTGATCGGCTCGGGGGTGATCGCGGCGAGCTGGGCGGCAAGGAGCGGGATCAGCACGAAGACGGCTACCGCGACGCTTCCCGCCGCGGCCGCCGCCCAGGCGGAGGTGCGGAGCACCATCCGGCGCATGCGCCGTCCCCCGCCGGCGGCCGGCGGGGCGGCAGCGGCGAGGGCCGCGACGACCCATCCGTGCTCCACCACGAGGCGGGCCGTCGTGCCCTCCAGGCCGAGCCGCACGGGCTCGCCTCGACGGGGCTTCTCGACCCGCAGGACGGCGTCCGCCGGCCACCGCGCCACGAGGGCCCCGCCCCCGTCGAAGATCGAGAGCCCCTCGCGCTCCACTTCCACCTCGACCCGATGCGCCCGCGCGGTGCGGCCGTCGTAGTAGCGGGCGGGGTAGCGAACGGCCGCGTTCGTCACCTTCAGAACCCCCCGATGTCGAGCGCGTCGGCGAGCCCCTCTCCGCGGCGGGGCCGTGCGGCGGAGGACTGGGTGACGTCGTCGAGCGCGGCGGGATTCTCGACCGCGAGGGTCCGGCAGACGTGCGCGAGGACGGTGACCTCCACGAACAGCGTATAGGCGATTCCGAGGAGGAGGTACAGGATCACCCAGGCGATGGAGAACCCGATGATCGTCGCGGCAACCGCCGCCTCCTCCATGCCGCTGGCGGCTGCCGCGAGCACGAACAGGATCGGCACGCCGAGCACGATGAGGAGCGCGGCCGCCCAACCGGCGAGATGGACCGCGACGAAGAATCCCGTGCCGAGCTCCGAGCGCAACCCGGCGCCACCCGCCCGCAGGTTGTCGAGGAAGTAGCGGAGCTCGACGGCCCGGTACCGGACGAAGGCGATGACGGGCAGGAGCAGGAGCAGCAACGGCCATGCGTGCATCTCTGCGACCGCTTCCCCGAAACTCCGGCCGGCCCGCGCGGGGGGAAGGTCGGGGAGGTCCCCGAAGATCGCGGCCATTGCGTGGAGGGTCGGGAAATTGGCCGCGGCGAGCACCGCGAGGACCGCCGCGAGCAGCCCGAGCACCACGAGCCACGGCACGAAGAGCCGTCCGGCCCGAACGTCGAGCCTGAGCGCCGTGGCGCCGATGCGGGCCCGGTCGAGGAGGTACCGGGTCGTCGCGACCCGCCGCCAGGGGTTGGCGAGCCCCAGGGTGACGATCGTGGCCGCGCCGTAGCCGAGCCAGAGGCCCGCATAGCGAAGGGAGGAGCCGTCGAGCCCGAACTGCACGCCCCGCCAGAGGGTGCGGGCGAATCGGTATCGCCACATGCGGTAGAGGGCGACCGGGGTCAGGAGGAAGAGCACCAAGGGGACGATGAAGTTGACCGCGAGGTGCTCGACGAAGAGCTGCGCGAGGGAGGCGACCCCGATGAGGGGAGCGAGGACGGCCATCACGATGAGGAAGCCGACGAAGAGCTCCCCGCCGGTCCCGGTGTACTCGAGCGGCTCGCCGAGGAGCTTCGTGTGGCGCCAGAGGAATCGCCGGAGGCGGGTCTTGGCCCAGAACCGGTAGACCCCGAGCGTCGCGACGTTGAGGAGGA
>JAJECB010000358.1 GCA_022822245.1 Gammaproteobacteria bacterium | reverse complement strand
CCCATACCGGCCCTTCGATGAGGCCGAACCCCGTCGCAAGCTCCTCCATTCCGGAACCTCGTGACTGCGCAATCCGCCTGCGCCCCAATATAGCGGAAGAGCGCCGCGGGGCAGACGAGCCCGCGGGGCGGGCACTCCCGGCCGGGAGGGAGTAGCATCCGCCACCCCGGTCCGGGGCGGGCGGCCGATGCGAGGCCGCACACGCCCCGCCGGCCGGCAGGAGCGCCGTGATGCCCTTCGTACCCGAAATCGCCGCGATCACCGGGCTGCTCGCCACCTGGCCGGTGGGAAGGCTCGCGATGGTCGCCGCGGACGGAGGCGGGCCGTGGGTGACGCCGGTGGTCTTCGCCCCGGCCGGGGGGGCCGTATGGACTCCGATTGACGGAAAGCGCAAGACGGGCGGTCCGCTCGCGCGGCTCGCCAATGCGACCGCGGATCCGCGCGCGGCCCTGCTCCTCGACGAGTACTCGGACGACTGGTCGCGCCTCTGGTGGGTCCGGATCGACGGCTCGGTCCGGGTTCACCGGATCGGGCCGGATCCGGAGGGCCCCGCCGCGGAGGCAGTCGGGGCGCTTCGCGCGAAGTATCCCCAATACCGGGAAGTGCCGCTCTTCTCCGGCCCGGCGACCCTCCTCGAGCTCACGATGGACCGCACCCGCGGGTGGCAGGCGACGAAAGGCGGAGCGCCCTTCCCTTCGTCCGGAGAGGACTCGACCGGAGGCGCAGGCTAGCGCGCATATTTCACCGATTTCCTGCTGCGGACGCCGACCCGCTCGCGACGAAAATCGGTGAAATATGCGCGCTAGCGGCGGTAGCCGACGAGGGCGAGGGCGCTGCTGACGACCCCGGGGAGGGCCCGTTCGTGGCCGCTGTCGATCTCGACGGTGGCGCTCATCCCCGCCCGCAACTGCGGTGCGTCCGGACGCGGGAAGATCGCGATCCGGACCGGGATCCGCTGCACGACCTTCACCCAGTTGCCGGTCGCGTTCTGCGCGGGGAGGAGCGAGAACACCGCACCGGTGCCCGCGCTCACTCCGGACACGGTTCCCTGCCAGCGTTCGTCGGGGTAGGCGTCGACGGAGATCGTGACGCTCTGACCCTCGTGCACGTGGGTGAGCTGGGTCTCCTTGAGGTTGGCCTCGATCCAGGGCGCGACGTCGGCGATGAGGCTGAAGACCGGCGCGCCCTCCTTCACGTACTCGCCCGCCTGGAGGTCGAGGTTGGCGATGCGGCCCGAGGCGGCGGCCCGCACGGTGGCCCGCTCGAGATCGAGGGCAACCTTCGCGCGCTCGGCGTCGACGAGCCGGAAGCGGGGGTGGTCCTCCGCCGCGAGGTCGCGCCTTCCGCCAAGGTTCGCGAGCATCAGCCGCACCTTCTCCTCGAGCTCCGGGATCCGCTGCCGGGCGAGCTGCCACTGGTGGCGGAACTTGTCGAGCTCGACCTTGGCGAGGGCCTTGCCGCCCCCGAGCTTGGCGCGCCGTTCGTACTCCTTCTCGAGGAACGAAGCCTCCTTGCGGGCGCTCTTCAGCTCCGCCTCCGCCTGGCGGTGGGCGGCGCGGTAGGAGCCGATCTCGTAGCGGATGGCGTCGAGCTCGGCCTCGGCCTTCTCCCATTCGAGCCGGAACGGCATCGGGTCCACCTGGAAGAGGGGCTGGCCGCGTTCGACCTCCTGGTTGTCGTGGACGAACACCTCCGCCACCATCCCGTCCACCGCGGGGGTGACGAGAATGTGCTCGGCCTGGACGTAGGCGTTCTCGGTCGACACGATGCGCCCGCTGGTCGCGTACCAGATGCCCCCCGCGGTCATCACCACGAGCGGTCCGAGGGCGAGGAAGAGCACGCGGCCGAGCCGGCGCACCCGGTGCCGCAGGCGGCTCATCCGCCGCCGGCGCAGACGCCGTTCGATCGCGGGCTTCGCCGGGGCTTCCGCGCCGGCCATCAGTCCGCTCCCGCCGCCATGCGCTGCGGTCCCGCGGCCTCCTCCGCCGCGGCTCGTGTCTCCGCCTCCGGCCGGTCGGTGAGGTTCGCCCGAATGGTGAGCAGTTGCGCCTGGAGGCGTTCGCGCTCTTCGTGACTGAGCCCGGCGAGCGCCTCCCGGGTGGTGATCTCGACGAGATCACCCATCTTCTCGAGCACCGGGGTGGCCTTCCCGGTCAGGTGAAGCCGCCACGCGCGTCGATCGGAGGGGTCCGCACGGCGTTCGATCCACCCCGTGTCCTCGAGGCGATCGAGGTGGCGGGCGAGGGTCGCCGGCTCGAGCTCCAGGACATCGGCGAGCCCTCCCTGGTGAATGCCCTCGTGCCGGGCGAGGTGGGCCAGCACGATCCACTGGGACTTGGTGAGTCCGATGTCGCGCGCGCGCCGATCGAAGCGCTTGCGAAGCATCCGGGAGATGTCGTGCACGAGAAATCCGAAGACGGGATCGGGGCGGTTCCAGAGCATGCCGGAATTATGTTAGCAAGCTGACAGTTTGTAAACCCATAATCGTCTCGGCGATAATCAGCATGACACCGGCAACGGACGAGATCGGACCCGGGAGACGATGACCCGGACGGAGACGGCGCACCGGGAGCGGGGCGGGAGGAACATGCACGTGCAGGAGAACCAGGAATGACCGACCCGGCGGCGCTCCGGCTTCGAGAGGCGCTCGGAAACTTCGTGACCGGGGTCACCGTCGTCACCACCCGATACGGAGACGAGCTTCACGGGCTCACCGCGAACTCCTTCACGTCGGTGTCCCTGGACCCTCCCCTGGTCCTCTTCAGCCTCTCTCGCACGGCCGACTGCTTCGACGCCTTCGAGCGGTCGGACTGCTTTGCAATCAACGTACTGCGGTCAGATCACGAAGATCTCTCGAATCGTTTCGCGACCAAGGACATCGACAAGTGGAGCGAGGTTCGATGGCGTCCCGGACACGGGGGCTGCCCCCTTCTCGACGGTGCCATCGCCACCTTCGAGTGCCGGGTCACGACCCGGCACGAGGGCGGTGACCACATCATCTACGTGGGCGAGATCCTCCGATTCGACCACCGTCCGGACGGCGAACCGCTCGCGTTCTTCCGCGGCCGCTACGCCGCGGTCTCCTCCTGACCGGGCACCGCTGGCCCGGGGGCGGATCAGGCGAGGAACTCCTCGAGGCTCCGGTGGCATTCGATCCGGTGACCGCCCCCGAGGTCCCGGATGGGCGGCGTCTCGCGATCGCAGGTGCCTTCGATGGCGAGCGGGCACCGCTCGAAGAAGGGGCAGCCGATGTCGATGAGCTCGACCACCCGGTCGATGCCCGCCTGCGCCTCCTGGGTCGCCATGGTCTCCTCGAGCCAGCCGATCCGGAGCTCCGGAACTGAGGCGATCAGCAGCCGGGTGTAGGGGTGGTACGGGGGCGAGAGCACCTCGTCCGTCGGCCCCTGCTCGACCACCCTTCCCGCGTAGAGGACGACGATCTCGTCCGCGAAGGACGCGATGGTGGAGAGATCGTGGCTGATGAAGACGAACGAGACCCCGGTCTGCTTGCGAAGGCGCTTCAGGAGCTCGATCACGTTCGCCCCGACGATGGTGTCGAGGGCCGAGATCACCTCGTCGCAGAGCAGCACCTCGGGTGACGCGGCGAGCGCGCGGGCGAGGTTGACGCGTTGCTTCTGTCCTCCCGAAAGCTCCTCCGGATAGCGTCCCGCGAACTCCGCCGGCAGCTCGACCATGTGGAGCAGCTCGCCGATGCGCCTTCGTTTCTCTTCGCCCCGGAGCCCGAGGTAGAACTCGATCGGCCGGCCGAGGATGTGGTCGATCCGCTGGCGCGGGTTGAGCGCGGTGTCCGCCATCTGGAAGACGAACTGCACCTTCCGGAGCTCGCTCCGGTCGCGGTCGCGGAGGTCCGGCTCGAGCCGATCGCCGTCGAGGGCGACCTCTCCCTCGCTCGCCGGGAGCAGGCCCGACATGACCCGCGCGAGGGTGGACTTGCCGCATCCGGACTCGCCGATGATCCCCACCGTATGGCCGCGCAGGACCGACACGTTGACGTCCCGGAGCACGGTGACGGCCGGTCCGCCGCCCGGGCGCCGGCCGTAGCCGGCGGTGACGTCCTTCACCTCCAGGGCGGGGGATTCGCGTTCGTGCTCGGCGGAGGTCTCGTCTCCCTGCCCCGCCGCCGGCGGCGGCCGGACGGCCGCCATCAACCGCCGCGTGTAGTCGTGCGACGGATGATTGATGATCTGATCGGAGGTTCCCTGCTCCTGGATGTCGCCTGCGTAGAGGACGACGATGTGGTCCGCGATCTGGGCGACCACGGAGAGATCATGGGTCACGTAGACCGCCGCCGCCCCCTCCTGCTGGATGACCGACTTGAACGCCTTCAGCACCTCGATCTGGGTAGTGACGTCGAGGGCGGTGGTCGGCTCGTCCAGGATCAGGAGGTCCGGATTGCCGCACAGGGCCATCGCCGCCATCAGCCGCTGGAGCTGCCCCCCCGAGACCTGGTGCGGGTAGCGCCGGCCGAGGCGGTCCGGATCGGGGAGGTCGAGGGCCCGGTAGAGCTCTTCGGCCCGGCGGTCGGCCTGTTCCCGGGTGAGCTGCCCGTGGAGCACCGGCGACTCGGTCACCTGCTCCCCGATGGTGAGGGACGGGTTGAAGGTCGCGGCCGCGCTCTGGGCGAGGTAGGCGACCCGTTGGCCGCGGAGCTCGCGCTGCTCGTCGGGCGGCATGGAGATGACGTCGCGTCCGTCGAGACGCACTTCCCCGCCGGTGAATTCGAGCCCCGGCTTGGCGTACCCGAGGGCGGAGAGGGCGATGGTGGTCTTGCCGGAGCCCGACTCCCCGATGAGGGCCACCACCTCGCGGCGCTTCACCTCGAAGCTCACCCCCTTGACGATGGGGGTGAGGGAGCCGTCGTCCTTGCGGGCGTCGATGGTGAGGCCGTCGACCTCGAGGAGCACGGACATCGGATCGTCCTCTAGATCATTCTCTTGGCGAGCCGGCCGCCCGCGTGGGCGGAGACGTCGTCGACGATCATGTTGATGGCGATCGTGAGGGTCGCGATCGCGAGGGCCGGGACGAGGGGGGCGATGGAGCCGTAGGGAAGCCCCGCGAGGCTCTCGCGCACCATGCTCCCCCAGTCCGACTGCGGCGGTTGAACTCCGAGGCCGAGGAAGCTCAGGCTCGAGATGAAGAGGATGATGTAGACGAACCGCAGGCCGAAGTCGGTCGCCATCGGCATCGCGACGTTCGGAAGGATCTCGCGGGTGATGAGCCACCACAGGCCCTCGCCCCGCACCCGGGCCGCTTCGACAAAGTCGCTCACCATGACGTCGAGGCCGAGGGCGCGGGCGATCCGGAACACGCTCGTCGCGTAGATGAGCCCGGTCAGCATGATGAGGATGGGGATGGTGCTCCCGATGGCCGCGATCATGACGAGGGCGAGCATGATGCTCGGGATCGAGAGGAAGGCGTCGTTGACGCGGCTCAGCACCGAATCGAGCCATCTCCCCCCTACCGCGGCCGCGATGCCGAGAGTCACCCCCACGAGGTAGGCGAGCAAGGTCGACAGGAGGGAGATCCCGATGGTGGTGCGCGCCCCCCACAGGGTCCGAGAAAGGGTGTCCCGGCCGAGGTAGTCGGTGCCGAGCCAGGCGACCCGGCTCGGGGGCTGGAAGTCGGTGGCGGGATATGGATCGTCGCTCCCCGGCACGATGAAGAGCGCCTCGTCGAGGATGTCCGCCTCGTGGTAGGGGGAGATGTACGGGCCGATGACCACGATGACGGCCCAGAAGACGACGACGCACACCCCGAGCTTGCCGCTCCACGAGAGCTGGAGGCGCCGCCGGGGCGGCGCGTCGGGCAGCTCCTCGAACTGCGGGGTTCCCGTGCTTCGGCCCGACTCGTCCACGTCGGCCCCCCTACTTCGGGTGTCGCAGGCGCGGGTTCGACAGGATCGACGCCATGTCCGCGATGAAGATGAGCACGATGTAGGTCGCGCAGAAGACCATCGCGCAGGCCTGCACGAGGGGCAGGTCGCGGGTCTGTACCGCGTCGATCATCAGCTTGGCGAGACCCGGGTAGGCGAAGATCGTCTCGACGATGACCACCCCGCTCACCAGATACGCGAGGTTGAGCGCGATGACGTTGACGATCGGCCCGATCGCGTTGAAGAGCGCGTGGCGCAGGATGATTCGCTTGCGCGGCACGCCCTTGAGGATCGCCATCTCGATGTAGGGCGAGCTCATGACGTTGAGCACCGTCGCCCGGGTCATGCGCATGATCTGCGACGACGCGACGATGACGAGGGTCAGGGTCGGCATCGCGAGCGCGCGCACGAGCTTCCAGCCGGTCTCGTTCCCGCTCATGTAGGCGGTGGCGGGGAGCCACCCGAGCTGCACCGCCACCACCAGCACCAGGAACGTCGCGACGAGGAACTCCGGCACCGAGATGAGCCCCAGGGTGGTGAACGTGACGGCCCGATCGAGCCGCGTACCGGGATACATCGCGGCGAGCAGTCCCAGGGCCATCGAGATTGGAACCGCGATCAGCGCGACCACCCCCGCAAGGCGGAGCGTGTTCCAGAGCCGTGGCGCGAGCATCTCCGAGATGGGAGTGCCGACAGTCCCGAAACCGGAGCCGGCCTTGGAGAAGCCGAGGTTGCCGGTCAGGAAGTCTCCCAGCCAGATGAAGTAGCGCACGTGGGGCGGCTGGTCCATGCCGAGCTTGGCGCGCAGCGCGGCGAGCGATTCGGGGGTCGCCATCTGCCCGAGGATGATGTTGGCGACGTCGCCCGGCAGCACGCTGGTGCCGATGAAGATGAGGACCGACACGACCAGCATCGTCACGATGCCGATCGCGGTCCGGCGCAATATGGCCTGCAGAAGCATCGGCCGATGACGGATTCGCGTCAGCTCTCAGGGGGTGACGGGCCGGAGGGCTGGAGTGCCGGCGGCCCGCGGCGGAAGAGTCAGCCGCGCCCGCGTCGGAGGCGGCTGTCGGCGGCCGGCGCGGGCGGGACCCGCGCCGGCCGCCTCGGGTGAGAGCTTCGACCCGGCTCAGGCGTCCATCCAGGCGAACTCGACGAACTCGTATGCGCCGAGCGCGCCGAGCGGGATGTTGGGGATGCCGTGGATCTTGTCACTCACCCCGTCGAGCTCGTTCACGTGGGCGGGAATCACCATGCCGCTCCCGGTGTGCACGAGTTCCTGCATCTCGCAAAGCATCTGGTGGCGCTTGGCCGTGTCCGTCTCGGCGAGCTGCATCGTCAGCAGGTCCCCGAACCGCTCGTTGTTCCAGAACGTGTCGTTCCAGTTCCCCCCTGGCGCGAACTGGATCGCGAGCATCGCGTTCGCGGTCGGGCGCATGTTCCACGACACCACGTTGAGCGGCTCCTTCATCCACACCGCACCCCAGTAGCCGTCCGTCGGCACCTTCTTGATGGTGAGGTCGAAGCCGATCTTCTTCAGGTTCGCCTGCATCAGGAGGCACACCTCCTCGATGCCCGTGATCACCGGCGCCACGAAGAGCTCCGCGGAGGTGTAGCCGGACTTGTCGAGATGGAACTTCGCCTTGTCCGGATCGTACTCGCGCTGCGGGAGCTCCTGGCAATGGTCCGCGCCGTAGGCGACGGAGATCGGGTGGTCGTTGCCGACCGTTCCGTGGCCCTTGAGGATCGAGCGCACGATGCGCTCGCGGTCCTGGATGTACCGCAGTCCCATCACGAAGTCGTCGTTCGATCCCGGCTCGGTGTTCTTGAGGCAGCAGATCCCGCCGTAGCGGCCGGTCGGGGTCGAGTTGACCTGCACGCCGTCGGCCTCGTCGATGAGGCGAACGCCCTTCGAGTCGACACTGGCGATCATGTCCATGTCGCCCGCGATGAGGGCATTGACCCGCGCGATGGGATCCGTGATGGCGGTGACCTCCAGGGCGTCGAAGTTGGCCCCGTCGCGCCAGTAGTTGGGGTTGCGGACGTGTGTCGAACGCACCCCGGCCTCGAACGACTCGAGCCGGAACGGGCCGGTGCCGTTCCCGGCCTTGAAGTCCTCCGTGTCCTTCTTGACGACCTTGCACTGCTTCTCGCCGAGCTTCACCGGCAGGTCGGAGTCGGGCGTGCTCAGAACCGCCTTCACCGTGTGGCTGTCCACCTTCTTCCACTCCGTCACCGCCGCGAAGAACGACTTCGCGGTGGACGGGGACTCCTCGCCGAGGTGGCGGTTCATGCTCCAGACCACGTCGTCCGCGGTGAGCGGCGAGCCGTCGTGGAACTCCACGCCCTTGCGGATCTTGAACGTGTACTCGGTGGCGTCCGCGTTGGGAGACCATTCCTCGGCCAGCTCGGGGGCCAGGGCCATGTTGTCCCGGATCTGGACGAGGCCGTTGTAGGTGGCGCGGCCCCGGGTGTAGTCGATGCCGGAGGTGAAGACGATCGGGTCCATCTGGTCATCGGGTCCGTGCAGGTTCAACGCGACTCGCGCCGTCCCCCCCTTCATCGGGGTCGCGGCGAGGGCCTTCGAGGACGTGAGGAAGCCGCCCGCGGCGGTGGCCGACACACCGAGAGCGCCCATGGCGGCGAGAAACTCGCGACGATTGATCCGCCCGTCGCGGTGCATCTGCTGGAATCTCTTGATGTCTTTCATGCCTTCCTCCTGAAAATTCGGTTGATTGCCCGTGTGCTTCGAATCCAAGTGTGGCCGCGCGGTCGGCGGGGTGTCAAGCACGCACCGGGCGGGCCCCTCCCGACAGATTCAACTGCTTGATCAGTCAAGAATTTGTCGCCAAAACAAGAGCTTTGCGGGAGGGAATATTGCTCCTTATTTTATTGTTTTAGTTACAGTTTTGTCGAAAGCTGATCCAGCCCCACGGACCAGGCGCCCGGCGGCGTGGGGCATTCGTTCCGCGGCGCCGGGGGCGCGGCCGAATCTCCCGCCGAGCCCGGTCCTCATGCGTACCCGGGAGGCGGCCGGAAGCCCCCGATGAGGTCCCCGAGCTGGCGGGCGATCTCGATCGTCGCGTAGTCGCCGCCCTCCGGTCCCACGATCTGCACCCCGATGGGGAGACCCTCGGAAGCGGCGGGGGCGACGGTGGCGGGAAGGAACGCCACGCCGGTGAGCCCGGCCCAGAAGAGTTGGTCCCAGTACTCGCGGACCTCTCCGTTGACGGTGATCCGGCGCCCATCCATGTCGCGCTGCTGGTCGTGGGGAAAGGCGGGGATGCACGCGATCGGACAAAGGAGCGCGTCGAAGCGGTCGAAGAAGTCGCGCCACGCCCAGCGAAGGCGGGTGCGGCGCTCGTGGGTGAGGATCCAGTCCCGGTGGTGCATCGTTCCGGCGCGAAGGCGGCGGGCGCGGGGGGTGTCCTCGTCGCCGAGGGCGGCGACCCGCTCCAGGGTCTTCCGGAACTCCTCTTCGCTGTGGCGCGCGGAGAGCGCGGTCTGGAGGAGCCCCATGTAAACCTCTTCCGCTTCCGCCGGATCGAACCCGGGGCGGGCGTCGAAATCGACGCTCGCCCCCGCCGCCCGGAAGGCGTCCGCGGCGCGAAGGACCGCGTCGCGGACCGCGTGGTCCACCGGGCAGAACGGATCGTCCGCCCACACCGCGACCCGCCAGTCGCCCGGGCCCCGGCCCTGCGGCCGCGGCAGCTCGAGCTTCCACCCGTTCGCCTCGATCCGGTCCGGCCCCGCCATCACGTCGACCGCGAGCGCGAGGTCCCCGGCGTCGCGGGCAAGCGGGCCGACGACCGAAATGTCCGTCGGTGCGAGCACCCCGGGCTTGGCGTGTCCGCGGAGCGGGAGGACCCCCCAGGTAGGCTTGTGGCCATACACGCCGCAGTAGTGGGCGGGGTTGCGGATGGACCCCCCGATGTCGCTCCCCGCCTCGAGCCCGGTGAGCCCGGCCGCGAGGGCTGCCGCGGCGCCGCCGGAGGACCCCCCGGGGACCCGCGCGAGATCCCAGGGGTTGTTCGTGGTCCCGTAGATGTCGTTGTAGCTCTGGAAGTCGGCGAGGTTGAAGGGGACGTTGGTCTTGCCGAAGATGACCGCCCCCGCCGCGAGCAGCCGGTCGACGGCGACCGCGTTCGTCGTCGGGACGTTGTCCCGAAGCTCGGGCACCCCCCAGGTGGTGGGAAGCCCCGCGACGTCGTAGGAATCCTTGACGGTCATGGGGAGGCCGTGGAGCGGTCCCCATGTCTCGCTCCGGGCGAGGGTTGCGTCTGCCTCCCGGGCCCGCTCGCGGGCCCGCTCGAAGTCGGACACCACGATGGCGTTCAGGTCCGGGTTGAAGCGCTCGACCCGGGCGATGAAGTGGTCGAGCAGCTCCAGGCAGCCGATCCGCCGCTCTCGAAGGTCCGCGGCGAGCGACACCGCACTCTTGAAGGCCGTATCCATGTCTCGAATCTCCTGAGGAACCGTGATTGCGCCGGCGGCGGCCCGCCACGGCATGGGCGCGAACGGCCGGGGCCCGGCCGCTATACGCGCGGGTTTCCGTAGTAGAGGGTCACCTTGTGCTCCGCTTCGGCGAAGAACAGCCAGCGCTCCACGAGGATCCCGGCGCTCGCGCTCACCGCCGCGAGGCAGAGCGCGATGGCGACCGCGGCGCGGCCCGGAGCGTCGCCGAACCACCCGACCACGCACAGCCCGCTCGGCACGAGGAACGCGAGCACCCGGACGAGCGTGCGCAGCCGTTCGGCATGGCGGCGTGCCACTTGGTAGCCCATCTCCCGCTGGAGCCAGTTGGGCTCGGTATGGGGCGGGTCGAGGGCGCGGACCCGTGCCTCGGAGCCAAGTCGATCGAGCCCGGTCGCGCTCCCGATCGTGCTCGTGACGGGAAGCCTGTGGACCGCGCGCCAGTACTGCCACTTGGCAGCGGCGGCGAGCGCGAGTGCGATGTTTGCGGTGACCGCGACCGTCGGCGTGGCCTCCGCGTGACCGAAGAGGGCCGAGATGCAGGCGAGCCACACCGCGCCGTTCGCGGCGGCAAGGAGCAGGTAGTTGACGGGCACCCAGTGGTTCGACCAGGCGGGGACCGCCGCGAGGCTGCGATAGATCATGGCGGTCGAGTACACCGTGGCGACCGCGCCGGCGGTGAGGAGGAAGCCCCACCAGCGCCATCCGTCGGAGTCCCCGTGCCACCACCCGATGCCGAGCCCGATCGCGGGCACGTACGTCAGGGCGGCGAACCACGCCTCCCGGGAGAGCCAGGAGGTCCGCCACTGGGTGAACGCCCGGAGGGCCCGCTCCGGGCGGCCGAGGTGGAAGGCGGAGGAGACGAGACCCGCGCTCACGAGCGCGAGGGAGAGGACGAGCGCGGCGGCGAAGGCGGGGCCCTGCCAGAGGGCCATGACCGTCGGCAGGCCCATCGCGGTCGGGATCCCGAGCGCGTACATGATCCCGTAGCCGGTCCCGGAGGCGACGGTGAAGAAGATGATGGAATAGGCGGGGTGCACGCCGTGCTCAGAACCGCGGCCCGGTTGCGCCGGCCGGAACAGTCATCGTGGGCGGCCGCCTACCGGCTCTCGGCCGCGGAGAGGAGCCGGTCGATCCAGCCGAGGAATCCACCCTCGGCGGGGGCGTCGGCGAGGGCCGGAGCGGGTCCCGCGGCGCCCTCCCCGCCCGCTCCGGCGGCGGGCGCCGCCCGGGTGTCACGTGGCGGAAGGTAGCGGTTGGTCGGCCGGCAGCCCGTCTCCGGCATGAGCTCGTAGCCGCCGCGCTCCGCGACGAGCCGCGACACTTCGGACTCGGGATCCGCGAGATCCCCGAAGTGCCGGGCCCGGGCCGGGCACGTCGACACGCAGGCGGGCACCGGGTCCGCGAGATGGTCGTTGTAGATCCGATCGATGCAAAGGGTGCACTTCTTCATCACCCCGGTCCCGCCGTCGAACTCGCGCGCTCCGTAGGGGCAGGCCCAAGCGCAGAGCTTGCACCCGATGCACTGGTCCTCGTCCACCAGGACGATCCCGTCCTCGGCGCGCTTGTACGAGGCCCCCGTCGGGCACACCGTCACGCAGGGGGCGTCCTCGCAGTGCAGGCACGACTTCGGGAAGTGCACGACCCGCGGTGTCCGGCCGGGGGCGTCCACCTCATAGGAGTGCACCCGGTTGAGCCACGTCCCGGAGGGGTCCGCCCCGTACGGGTCGGTGTCCGAGAGCGGCGCGGGGTAGCCGCCGGTGTTCCACTCCTTGCAGTGGACGACGCAGGCATGGCATCCGACGCAGGTGTCGAGGTCGATGACGAGGCCGAGCTTGCGGCGGGTCGAAGCGGGGAGCGCGGTCACGAACGTACCCCCTCGGACCCGCCCCGCCCATTGCCGCCGCCCCGTCCGCGCCGGAACTGCTCACCGAAGCGAAGCACGGCCGGACGGGCCGGGGACCCGGGGGGCGAGGGAAGGGCCGGCGCCCGGTCTCCGGGGCCGTCGGCGGGACGAAGCCGCACCCGCAGGTCGTACCACGCGGCCTGCCCCGTGATCGGGTCCGCGTTCGCGTAGCGGTAGCCGCCGTCGCGTTCGGGGAGGAGCTCCGCGATGAGGTCGTTGAGGAGGAAGCCGCGGGTCGCCTCCGGTGCGTCCGGCGCGAGGTTCCACGCCCCCCGCCGCTTCCCGATCGCGTTCCACGTCCACACCGTGTGCTCGTTGACCGCCCGCATCCGTTTCACCTGCGCTCGCACGGTGGCGTTCGGGCTCTCCACGAGCACCCAGCCGTCGTCCTCGACCCCGAGTGCCTCCGCCACCGAATCAGGCACATAGAGGTGGTTGCTCGCGTGGAGCTGACGGAGCCACGCGTTCTGCGACCCCCACGAGTGGTACATCGCCATCGGGCGCTGGGTCACCGCGTGGAGCGGCCAGTCCCCCTCCCCGTTCGCGGTACCCGCCCCGGCCCTATCCGGCGTCGCCCCGGCGGTGGCCGCGTCGCTTCCGACCCCCTCTCCGGTCGCCGCCCCGGATCCGAACGGTTCGTACCAGAACGGCAGGGGATCGAAGTAGCGCTCGACCCGAGCGCGGTGCTCCTCGGGCGGCTGCACCTCCCCGTGCCCGCGCGCGGCGAGCCGGAAGCGCTGGAGCGGCTCGCAGTAGAGCTGGAGGTACACCGGATCCTCGGAGCCGACGAGGCCCATGCGCTTCGCGTAGGCGAGGTAGTCGCGGTTGAAGTGCTTGAAGTACCGCTGAGAGGGCTCGAGCTCGTCCTGCCAGAAGCAGCCGTTCTCGACATAGCGGGCGAGCTGGTCGGGGTTCGGCTCCCCGGTGCCGTGCGCCTCGCCGGCCGCGCCCCGCCACCCCGCGAGGGAGCCCACCCCCGGGCGGTACTCGTGGTTGGCGAGGAAGTCCGGGTAGCCGCCCGGGTAGCGCGCCGTCCCGTCGTCGTGTACGAGGCCCGGCAGGCCGAGGCGGGACCCGATCTCGAGGAGCACGTCCTGGAACGGTCGCACGTCCCGGTCGGGCGGCACCACCGGCTGGCGGATGGAGTCGGCCGGACCATCCGCCGAGCCGATCGGCCGGTCCAGAATCGAGATGCAGTCCCAGCGCTCGAGGTACGTCGTGTCCGGGAGCACCAAGTCCGCGTAGGCGACGGTCTCCGACGCGAACGCGTCGCTGTAGATGAACCGGGGGATCCGGTACTCGCCGGTCGCGGGGTCCCGGTCGGTGAGCATGGCGGCCGTTTCGGCGGTGTTCATCGCCGAGTTCCAGGCCATGTTCGCCATGTACAGGAAGAGGGTGTCGATGGGATAGGGGTCGCCGGCCCACGCGTTGCGGATGACGGTGTGCATCATCCCGTGGGCGGCGATCGGGGCCTCCCACGAGAACGCCTTGTCGATCCGGTTCGGGCGCCCGCCGGCGTCGACGAGCAGGTCCTCCGGCCCTTGCGGAAAGCCGAGCGGCGGGCCGGGCATGGGCTGCCCGGCCTCGACCTGGTCCGGCCGGCCGGCGGGGAGCTGGGGCGGCGGGGCGGGTTTCGGGAACGGCGCCTTGTAGCGGAACCCGCCCGGGACGTCCACCGTCCCGAGGAGCATCTGCAGCACGTGGAGCGCCCGGCAGGTCTGGAACCCGTTGGAATGGGCGGAGATCCCGCGCATTGCGTGGAACGCGACAGGGCGACCCACCATCGTCTCGTGGCGGCGGCCGTGGACGTCCGTCCACGGGACGTCGAGGGTGACGGTCTCCGCGAAGGCGGCGTGGGCCATCTCGTGCGCGAGCCGCCGGATGGTGGCGGCGGGCACCCCGGTGGCGGCGGAGACCGCCTCCGGCGCGTAGCGCGGGTCGAGGCAGCGCCTTGCGAGGAGCTCGAAGGCGGGGCGTGCGGCCGTCCCGTCCGGGAGCTCGTACCGGCCCCGGAGGGCGGGCCGCGCCTCCGGGTCGGCGGCGGGACGGGGAGCCCCCTCGGCGCGGTCCCAGACGAGGGGCCGCCCGTCGGCATCCCGCACGAAGAGCCCGTCGCGCGCATCGCCCGGCGCCTCCGCCACCAGCCAGGGGGCGTTCGTGTACGAAGCGAGGTAGCCGGCGTCCACCCGTCCCGAGCGCAGGAGCTCGTGCGCGAGGGCGAGGACGAGGAGCCCATCCGTCCCCGGAGTGATCCCGACCCACTCGTCCGCGATCGCGGAGTAGCCGGTGCGAACGGGGTTGACCGAGATCACCTTCGCGCCCCGCTCCTTGAGCCGCGCGAGCCCGAGCTTGATGGGGTTGCTGTCGTGGTCCTCGGCGACCCCGAGCATCATGAACCAGCGGGCGTGCTCCCAGTCCGGCTCACCGAACTCCCAGAAGGAAGCGCCGATCGAGTAGAGCCCGGCCGCCGCCATGTTGACCGAGCAGAAGCCCCCGTGCGCCGCGTGGTTGGGGGTGCCGAAGCGGCTCGCCCACCAGCCGGTGAGGGCCTGGCTCTGGTCGCGTCCGGTGAAAAACGCGAGCTTGCGGGGGTCCGTCTCGCGGAGGGGGCGGAGCCACTCCACCGCGAGCCCGATGGCCTCCTCCCACGAGATCTCCCGGAATTCGCCCTGCCCGCGCTCGCCGGTGCGAAGGAGCGGCCGCGAGAGCCGCGCCGGCGAGTAGTGCTGCATGATGCCGGCGGAGCCCTTCGCGCAGAGCACCCCGCGGTTGACGGGATGGTCCGGGTTCCCCTCGATGTAGCGGACCGTGCCATCCTTCAGGTGCACCCGGATCCCGCACCGGCACGCGCACATGTAGCAGGTGGTGGTCCGTACCTCGTCGCCGATCGGGGCGGAGTACTCGATGCCGCGTTCCATCTCCGCGAGTATATTCGAGGAAGGGGGGGCGGGGATTTCCCGGATTGTTTCTGGCCGGTCGGCGGGGGCGCCGGCGCCCATGGCGCTCGTTGCCTCCGCGGCCCCCGGCCCGCCTGGCGCCGGGCCCCGCCGCGCCTCAGATGAGACCGGCCCGGCTCAGCACTCCGTCGAGCCGCCGCTCGAGCTCCGGGGTCGACGTGGTCATGGGCAGGCGATGCTCGTTGCGCTCGATTCGCCCTCGGCGCTTCACCATGTACTTGGTCGTGATCGGCGAGGTGTCGTAGGAGATCGCGGCGAACACCTCGGAGATCTCGTCGTTGAGGGCGCGCGCGCCCGCGCTGTCGCCGGCCGCGCAAAGCTCGCACAGACGCGCGACCTCGGCCGGGATGACATTGGTCACCGAGATCATGGTGCCGCAGGCCCCGATCGCCATCATCGGCAGGCTCGGCTCCTCCGAGCCGGAGAAGATCCGGAAGTCGCTCCCGATGCGATGCAGGGCGGCGGTCACGAACTTCACGTCGTCGTCGGTGTTCTTGAGCCCGACGAAATTCGGCGCGCGCTCCTTGATTGCCTCCATGGTGTCGACGGTGAGGCTGACCGCCGCGCGCCCGGGGATGTGATAGATGAGAACGGGCCGATCGGTGCGCCCGGCCACGTCCGCGAAGTAATCGATCAGCGCGCGCTGCGGCGGCCGGCAGTAGTAGGGCGTGACGACCACCATCGAGTCGACGCCGAGCGCCTGGTAGCGCTCGACCTGGATCACCGTCTCCGCGTGCGACTGGGCGCCCGTCCCCGCGCAGATCGGCACGCGGCCGGCCGCCGCGTCCGTGGCCACCTCGACCAGCCTGATGCGCTCCTCGAGGGTCAGGGTGGTCGGCTCGCCGCTCGTCGCGTTGACGAGCAGGCCGTGCACTCCCTGGTCGATCTGCCACTGGCAGTGACCGGCGTAGGCGTCGTAGTCGATGTTCCCGTCCTCGAACGGGACGATGAGCGGCACGTAGGCGCCCTTGAGCGCGTCGAGACCGGCGGTCATGGGGTTCTCCTTCTCATTCGTGTTCGCGGGGGTCCGGAGGAATCATCAGGCGTGGAGGGAATCGGGGCATCGGGCGCCACTGACTTCGCGACCATGTGCTCGACGCTACGGGCACCGGTCCCGCGGTGAATGTAGAGGCAGAGATACGAGCAAATCCGGCGATAGCTCTCCAGAAGGTCATCGAGCGACTCTCGCCAGTACGGCGGAAACCTGGCACTCGGGATCGCCTCCACCGAGCCGTCGTAGTCCCGTTCGGCCAGATTCCGCAACGCGCGAAGGCCCGGTTGCCGGACGTTCGCATCGAAAGTGCCAGGCTCGGGAGCCGGAACGACACGAATCACGGGTTTCCACCCCGACTTTCCACGAATGCGCTCCACCGCACCCAGAACCGGTCGATGTCGGGCAGCACCGCGCACAATTCCTTGTGGACACGCATCACGTCGGCGAGCTCCGGATCCTTCTGTTGGAGGATCTTGCGAGCCCGAAGAATCGCCTGCTCCCCCTCGAGGCTGTAATCAGTAGCAAGATCAAAGGCTTCACTCGTCAGCCAGGAACCTGTCGTCCCACGCCGCGTAAACGTGCGTTGACGCAGAGACGCTCGGGGTGGATCCCCTTCCAAGTCCAGATCGAACCACGCATCTTGCTCAGGGTCGAACCACGCTTCGGCGGACATAAGCACCAGCGGCGAATGGGTGGAGGCCACAAGCTGCAGAGTCACGTCAGTTGCAAGCGCGGACCCAAGATTCCGTAGCGCCCCAAGTATCGTGCGTTGCCAGCGCGGATGGAGATGGCTCTCCACCTCGTCGAACAACATGATTATTTCGCCGCACGGATCCGCGCCTCGCAGCTTCGAAGCGATTCGGTGCTCACTCCAGGTCCAGGTCAACATGTACGCGAGCGCGACGATTCGCCGTACGCCGGACGAGGCGTGAACGATCGGCACCTGGCCAGCGTAGCCGGTCTCGATCGAAGGAATGTCGCGCGCATCGTCGACAGACAAACGCAGGGGCGCTCCCGGCCTGAGCACATTACCGGGCCCCTGCTCCGGGGACAACGACCGCAAGACCGAAGCCATGCTTTCAGCGTTGTCGTCGTCAGCGTGGATCCACTTCGACCAGTCGTACAGCAACCCGTTGCAGACGGAAACCGAGCGGCCATCGATAGTGCTGTGGAGCCCGTCCCAGACCTCCGCCTCGGTGAACACGTACGGCGGACGCTTCTCGTGAGATCCGGCCTCGCTTGGTTGTCGCCGATAGTTCCGATCGTAATCCCACACCGAGAACGATCCGTCCGCGTGCGCGTAAACCACGAGACCCTCAAATGCGGGATTGCCCGTTTTTTGCAATACCCACGCTTGGTCGGATCGAGAAAACGTCATCGAATGGTCGAGCGTCCTCTCCCGCCATGGGGTCGGGCGGACTGGCCGGACGTCATGCGGCGGTTCACTTCCCGCGGCCAGCGTCCGGTCAACGACCACCACACCACGTCCAGCAGGAAGCTCTTGCCGAGACCGTTGTCGCCGGTGACAAGATTCACCCGCTTCGCGAAGTTGAGATCCATCTCCGGCGCCGGTCCCACGTTGTCGAGCGCCAAGTGGTCCAGCATGGTTCTTCCCCGGGCGGTTGCCCCGCCGATTGTCCCTCAGAGCACATCGAACATGGTACCGCGCGGTCTCGGCGCAACTCGTTGAACGTGGCAGGTCGGGAGCCACTCCCCGCTTCCCTCGAACAGCTCCTTGAGCGTGTCGCCGAGGAGACTCTTGCCAAAACGCCGGAGACTCAGCAGGCAGTAGCGTGAGCCGGTGTCGTTGAGGCGCCAAATCCAGGGGCTCTTGTCCACGTAGCAGCACCCCTCCTCCCGGAGGGTGCGGAAGGTCTGGATGCCGACCGGGAGCTTGCGTCGCATGGTTTTTGGGGCCGGTCACTCCGCGAGAAGGCCACGAGACATCGGCGACCGACCGGCCATCATCACCGGTTGGGAATGCGGGTGGTGCATCGGACTTCGTCGCCGATCGGGACGGGGTACTCGATCCCGCGCTCCATCGCGGCGAGTATATTCCGGTCCCGGGGCCGATCGCCGGACCGGCGACGGCGGAACGGACATTCGGCGAACCGAAACCGGCCGGGAGGAACCACGATGGTGAAGATTGCGAGCATCGAGGCGAGCGCCCACTCGCGTCCGTTCGAGGGGGACGTGCTCCGAAACGCGCTCGGCGCCAACGTCAAGCGCGACTTCGTGCTCGTCAAGGTGACCGCGGACGACGGTACGGTCGGCTACGGAGAGTCGCACCACGGCCAGAACCCGACGGCCATGGCCGAGATCATCCAGGGCGGGGTCGGGACCCTCGTCACCGGCTCCGATCCCTTCGACACCGAGGGGATCTGGGAGCGGGTTCGTCACCAGCAGGTCCAGACCCACGGACTCGGGGCGGGGAGCCTCATCGCGCTTTCCGGCATCGACATCGCCCTCTGGGACCTCAAGGGGAAGCTCCTCGGCCAGCCCGTCTACCGGCTCCTCGGCGGCACGGCCAAGCGCCTTCGCGCCTACGTGGGCGGCCTCACCCTCGGATTCCAGCCGCCGGACTCGCTTGCCGCCGAAGTCGCGACGTTCGTCGACCAGGGCTACACCGCGGTCAAGGTCCGGGTCGGCGACACCCCGAAACGCGACGCGGAACGGGTCGCCAGGGTGCGGCGCGAGTTCGGCGACGCGCTCGACATCGCGGTGGATGCCCAGACCCGCTACACCGCGCAGGACCTCGTGGAGGTCGTCGCGTACTGCGAGGACCACGGGGTGTACTGGCTGGAGGAGCCGTTCCCGCCGGACGCGGTCGGGGCCTACCGGGACCTCGCCGAGCGCACCCTCGTTCCCCTCGCGGCAGGCGAGAACCACTACGGTCGGCAGGAGGTGCGGGGGCTGCTCGAATCGCGCGCGATCGCCGTCGTGCAGGCCGACTGCACCAAGGCGGGCGGGATCTCGGAGGTCAAGAAGATCTCCGACATGGCCGCCGCGTGGCACGTCCGCTCCGCCCCCCACACGAGCCACTCGATGCTGAGCGCGGCGGCGAACGTCCACCTCCTGTGCGCCCTCGGCAACGGCCTCATCTACGAGGCGGACGAAGCCCCCGTCAATCCCTTCCGGACCAACCTCGCCCGCAACCCCCTCGAGGTCCGCGACGGGCACATCGAGCCCCACGACGCACCCGGCCTCGGACTCGACATCGACGAGGCGATGCTCGCCGACTACCCCGCGGTGCCGGGACCCTGTTACCTTCCCGGACGATAGCGCGGAAAACTCACCGACTTTCGTCGCAGGAGCGATCCCCCCACCGTCCGACCACGGCCATCGGCCGCGCGAAGGGCCGGCCGACCGACGAGGAGATCCGACATGAAGCTCGGCATGTTCATGCACCCGATCCACGACTTTCGCCGCGGGTACCACACCCTCCTCAACGAGGACATGGACGTCATCCGCTGCGCCGACGCGGTCGGCTTCGACGAGGTGTGGCTCGGGGAGCACTTCGCCCTCCCTTCCGAGCCCATCCAGTCGCCGCTCATGCTGATGGCCGCCCTCATCCCGGAGACCGAGCGGATCAAGCTCTGCACCGGCGTCATCTGCCTCCCGTACCAGCACCCCGCGATCGTCGCCGGGCAGGTCGCCCAGTTCGACCACATGTCGAAGGGGCGCTTCATGTTCGGCATCGGCCCGGGGGCGACCCCGCCCGACTTCGAGATGTTCAAGCTCCTCGACGAGGACCGGATGGCGATGATCGAGGAGTCCATCGACATGATCCTCGGCATCTGGTCCTCCGACCCGCCTTACGAGTTCCACGGAAAGTACTGGGACTTCACGATCCGGGACCAGGTCATCCCGGACATCGGGGTGGGCGCGATGGGCAAGCCCTACCAGGACCCGCACCCGCCCATCATGCTGCCCGCGATGAGCCGCGGCTCGTCCAGCATCCGCATGGCGGCGCGGCGCGACTGGCACTCGATCTCCGCGAACTTCGTCCCCCCGGAGGTCCTCGGGGAGCACTGGCAGCACTGGTGCGACGAGAAGCGAAAGCAGGGCCTCCCCCTCGCCGAGGACAAGTGGCGGGCCGGCCGCACCCTGTTCGTCGCGGAGACGGACGCGGAGGCCGAGGCCTACCTTCGGCACCCCGAGTGCGCGATGCGCTGGTACTTCCACTACATCATCAAGCTCACCACCGCCGGGGGCTTCGTGCACATGCTGAAGACGGATCCGGACATGCGAGACGAGGACGTGACCATCGACTACTGCCTCGACAACATCGTCATCGCGGGGAGCCCCCGGACGGTGGCGGACCGGCTGGCCGCGTTCCGGGACGAGACCGGGCCGTTCGAGACCCTCGTCACCTCGCACCACGACTGGGTGCACCGGGACGTCTGGACCCGCCACATGGAGCTGATGACGTCGGAGGTGATGCCGCGGCTCCGGGCCAATGTCGGGTGGCGCGACGAGGCGGCGGACTGACCGGCCGCTGCCCGCCACGCCGCCCTCCCCCGCCGCGAATCAACTGGAAGGGACGAAGATGACGTACACGGTAATCGGGGTGTGCCCTGAAAGCGCCCGTCTCGGGGTCGGGATCACCACCTATTCGATCGGGGTCGGCGGCTACTGCCCGTTCTTCGAGCGCGGGGTTGCCGCCCTCTCAACCCAGGCGTTCGCCAACCCCGCCCTCGGCCCCCTCGCCCTCGCCGCGCTCCGCGAGGTGGCGGACCCGGAGCGGGCGCTCGACCAACTCGCGAAGGCGGACCCCGGGTTCAAGTGGCGCCAGGTCGTCATCGCGACCCAGGACGGCCGGGTCGCGGCCCACACCGGGCCGCATACCCGGCCCTGGTCGGGTCACGTCACCGGCGAGGGATTCGCCGCATTCGGCAACGTCCTCGCCGGCGAGTCGACGGTGCAGGCGATGGCCGACGCATGGCGGGCGGGCGCGGGCGACGACCTCCCCGAGCGGCTGCTCGCCGCGCTCGAAGCGGGACGGGACGCCGGAGGCCAGGCGAACGCGGACGGGGTCCACGTTGCCGAGCGCTCGTCCGCCCTCATCGTGCGGGGCGCGGACATCGTCGAGGACCTCGACCTCCGGGTCGATCTCCACGACGACGCGGTCGGCGAGCTCCGCCGCCTCTACGAGCGCTACCGCGTGTACCTGCCCTACTACGCCTTGCGTGCCCGCTCGCCGGCCGAGACCCCGCCCCAGGACGCCTGGGCGCGCGAGAACGACCCCGCCGCCAACTGAGCCGAGGCGGGGTCGGCCCGACGACCGCGGATTCCCGCGGCTGCGCGCCGTCCGATCCGGCCCGGCCCCGCCCCCGTCAGCCATCCCCGGCGGCCGGAGGCTCCAGGCCGAGACGGGTGTAGGCTTCCGGCGGCGCGTCATTGGCCCGCATCAACGCCCGCATGCGGGCGGTCAGGCTCGATTCGACGGCTGGATCGTCGAGCGGACGGAGTTGCCCGGGGTCGGCCCTGGTGTCGAACAGCACCGTCTCGGTGTCCTGGAAGAAGCGCATGCCCTGTCCGCGGTACATCGGCGACTTCGCATGTCCGGATATCTTCAGCACCGGAGCGCCCTTGGTGAAGGGAAACGGCGGGGCGAGGGTCGCCGTCGCGAGCTCGTCGGGCGAGAACAGCGACGTGATATGGGTCGGCATCAGGGTGTACTGGAAGATCTCCTGGTCGAGCATGTCGTCGGGATAGCGGAAGTAGGTGTAGCGTCCGTCGGTCACGTTCGTCGCGCTGCCCCAGACGCCGTAGAGGCCCGCCTCCCGGATCGGCGCGTCGCTCGCGGCGACCGGGAGCAGCGAGCGGCCCTCGACCTCGGCGGGCGGCTCCATCCCGAACATGTCGAGGATGGTCGGCATGACGTCGATGGTCTGGGTGAGCGCCCCGCGCCGCTCTCCGGCCTTGCTCGCGAGGTCCGGATGATGGACAAAGAGGGGGATGTGCGCGACCTCGTCGTAGCACGGCATGCGCAGCTTGGCCCACCAGTCGTGCTCCCCGAGCAGGAAGCCGTGGTCCGTCGTCACCAGCAGGGCGGTGTCGTGCCATAGATCGTGGGCGTCGAAGTGGTCGAGCAACCGGCCCATCTGCGCGTCGCAGAGCGCGACGATGGCGCAGTAGTTCGCGCGAAGCTCGGCGCACTCGTCGGGGGCCTCGATCACGCGCGCGTACGGCGGCCAGTCGAGAATCGGGCCGCCGTAGTTGGTCGGGTAGTCGTCGCGAAAGCGAGCCGGGGCGAAGAACGGCTCATGGGGGTCGAAGGTCTCGATCTGGAGCATCCAGTCCTCCGCGTCGCGGTTCGTCTCGAGGAACTCGAGCCCCGCGTCGAAGCACTTCACCGACGGGAAGTCCCGCTCCTCGCGGATGGACTCGCGGTTGACGATGTGGTGGTAGTGAAGGCTGCGGCGGCGATCGTTGAACTGGACCGGGTGGTATTTCTCGCGCAGGCGCTCCCACGGGGGCTGCACCATGGCCTTCCAGGGGTCCCGCTCCTGGCCGCGGATGAACTCGTAGGTGTCGTAGCGATTGTGGTAGGTGAGGCCCCCGTCCTCCCAGTAGTGGTAGTGGTCGGACACGAGATGGCTGTAGACGCGGTTCTCGTGCAGCAGCTCGGGGAAGGAATTGTCGAACGGCTCGAGCGGTCCCCAGCTTCGATGCAGGAAGTTGAGCCTTCCGGTCTGCATGTCGCGGCGCGCCGGCATGCACGGCAGGCTCCCGACGTAGTGCGTGTCGAAGGTCACGCACCGTTCGGCGAGACGCCGGAAGTTCGGGGTCTTGATGGTTCGGGCTCCGTACGGCTCGAGCGAACGCCGGTTGAGCGAGTCGAACAACGCGAAAACGAGCTTCATGGAAGCTTCTCCTCCAATGCTTCGCCGGCGGACGCAGGGCCACCGGCGGGGGGGAAGGGACGCGGCATGGCGACGCCGTCCCGATCGAAGAGGTGGCAGGTTTCCGGAATGACGTGGACGGCGACGCGCCCGCGGCTTCGCACCGAGGCTCCGCCCGGCGCCTTGACGACCAGCGTCCGTGATGCCCCGATGTGCCCGTAGAGAATCGTCTCCCCGCCCAGCGGCTCCACCACGTACACGTCGAGCTCGACCGTCGCGCCGGGCGCCGCGGCGGTGCCGGTCGTCAGATCCTCGGGACGCACGCCGAGGGTGACGGGATCTCCGGCGGACAAGCCGCCGCCGTCAACCGGCACGGAAACCTGCAACGCATCGTCGACATCGACGGAAACGGTCCCCGCGGTGACCGCGCGCACCGTGCCCGGCAGCAGGTTCATCCGCGGCGAACCGATGAAGCCCGCGACGAAGGTGTTGGCGGGGCGGTGATAGACCGTCATCGGGGAGCCGATCTGCTCGATCCGACCGTCGCGCAGCACGACGATCTTGTCGGCCATGGTCATGGCCTCGGTCTGGTCGTGGGTGACGTACACCATCGTTGCGTCGATGGAGCCGTGCAGCCTCGCGAGCTCGACCCGCATGTCGACCCGCAGGGCGGCGTCCAGGTTGCTGAGTGGCTCGTCGAAGAGGAACACCTTGGGCTCGCGGACGATCGCCCGGCCGATCGCGACCCGCTGGCGCTGACCGCCCGAGAGCTGGCGCGGCTTGCGCCCGAGCAGATCCTCGATTCTCAGGATGCGAGCCGCTTCGTTCACCCTCCGATCGATCTCGGGCCTCGGGATCTTCGCCATCCGGAGCGCGAACCCCATGTTCTGGGCCACCGTCTTGTGCGGATAGAGCGCGTAGTTCTGGAAGACCATCGCGATCCCGCGCTTGGCGGGGGGCGTCCGGTGAACGGCTTCGCCGCCAACGTGGATCTCGCCGGTGGTGAGCTCCTCGAGACCGGCGATGACCCGGAGCAACGTCGACTTGCCGCAGCCCGAGGGGCCGACGATGACGACGAATTCGCGGTGGGCGATCTCGAGGTCGATGTCCGCGACCGCGACGACGTCACCGAAGCGCTTGCTTACCCGAAGCAGGCGGAGGTCCGCCATCACGCTACCCCTTCACCGGATGCGCCATCACCCTACCCCTTCACCGAGCCGGCGGTGAGACCGGAGGAGAGCTTCGTCTGGAGCGGCAGGAACAGCAACAGCGCCGGCAGCGTGGTCACGGCGGAAGCGGCCATGATCGCACCCCAGTCGACGGTCTGCTCGCCGAAGAACTGGGCGAGCCCGAGCGGCATGGTCTTGAGCGAGGTCCGGGTGAGGAACGCCAGGGCGAACAGGAACTCGGTCCACATCAGGAGGAACGCGTAGGTGGCGGTCGCGACGATGCCCGGCAGCATGACGGGAAAGATGATCGTCCAGATGATCTGGAACTGCGAGCACCCGTCCATCACCGCCGCCTCGTCGAGCTCGCGCGGCACCGTTTCGAGGTAACCGACCATCAGGTAGACCGAGAAGGGGATGGAGATCGCGACGTAGGCGAGGATCATTCCGAGGTGGCTGTTCAGCAGCCCGATGCGGGCGAACATGATGAACAGCGGCGTCACGAGGATGATCCAGGGGAAGAGCTGGCCCAGGATCACCGACCCGAACAGCACCCGCTTCGCGCGAAAGCGCTTGCGCGAGAACACGTACGAAGCGATGACGGAGACGAACGTCGAGATGACCACCGCGACCAGGCAGATGTAGAGACTGTTGAAGATGAAGCGGCCGAAGCCGATCCGGAAGATGGTCGCGTAGTTCTCGAGGGTGAACGTGAAGGAGGTGGCGGAGAACATGGTCTCGTTCGTCTTGAACGAGCCGACGAAGATCCAGACCGCGGGAAAGACGAGGAACGCCCACACGACGAGTGTCGCGGCGAGGACCAGGGGCGCGACGAGGGGATTGCGGCGAATGGAGACCGATCGACCGCCGGGTCGATCGCCGGGGCCGGCGGGGTGGGTGCTCTCGTTCGCGTTCATCCCGGGACTCACAGGATCTCGCGAAACTCCCGCAGCGCGACGAAGCGGAAGTAGATGAGCCCGAGCACCGCCATCAGCGCGGCCATGACCATGCCGACCGACGAGCTGAACCCGAGCTCGAAGTCGATGAAGCCCTTGATGTAGATCTCGGTCGCGAGGACGTTCGTGAAGAGGCCGGGACCGGCCCCGGTCGCGAGCCAGACGTAGACGAAGTTGTTGAACGTCCAGAAGACGAGCAGCAGGGCCATGACCACGATGGTCGGCATCAGGTGCGGCAGGGTGACATGGAAGAACCGGTTCACCGCGCCCGCCCCGTCCATCTCGGCCGCCTCCTTGAGCTCGGGCGGCACCGACTGGAGACCCGCGAGGAAGGTGAGGGTCACGAGCGGCAGGGTGTTCCACACGATGATGGTGACGATGGCCGGCCACACCGTGTCGACGCTGGCGAGAAACGCGATGGGCTGGTCGATGAGGCCGAGTCCCTCGAGCGCGCCGTTCACGAAGCCCTGGCGGCCATCGAGCAGCCAGCGCCACACGACGACGGCGACGATCGGCGGGGTCGCCCAGGGCACGAGGAGCACGAGGCGCGAGGCGGTCGTCAACCGATAGCGGCGCAGCGTCGCGGAATCGAGCAGCAGCGCGAGCAGCAGCCCGAGGACGAGCCGCAGGACGACCGAGACCGCGGTGAGCCAGAACAGGGTG
>JAJECB010000244.1 GCA_022822245.1 Gammaproteobacteria bacterium | reverse complement strand
TCGGAGATGCTACCCGGACGCGGGATCGTTCGTAACCGACTGATCCAACAAACTTAAGTGGATCTGCTGTCGAGACCAAGTTGTCATGACTCGGTAGGCCTAGCCGCAATATTTCACCGATGTCCTGCTGCGGACACCAATCTGCTTGCGGTAGCGGGCCGTACTCCCTCAAGCCGCTTCGACGTAGCGTCGACTACGCCTTCAGCGTCTTTCGGTCCGTTCGGCCCGCTACCGCGGCGTCTCGGCGCCCTCGCGACGAAGATTGGTGAGATATGCGAGCTAGCGAGACAACCGGTTTGCCCGCGGGCACACCGTCTAGCTTGTCCGTGCCCGGAGCCCGTGCCAGCGGTCGAGTACCTCCCAGAATTGTGCCCAGCGCTCAATGTAGTCCGCCTGAAGTGGCGTTCCGGACTCGAGGATCTCCTCGATGTCCGCGAGGTCCCGATATCGACCCGCGATCAGCTTGTGGACGATGACGTCCTCGACGGTGAGGACGGGCACCTCCCCCGCGCCCGGGACCGTCTCCACGTCGACGACGGCCCGGCGAAGCGCCTCCTGCTGATACGGTGTGCCGGCAATCAGCAGGTCGACCGGGCCGAGCTCGGAATGCCGCGCGCGCAACAGCTCGCCCCTCGGGTCGGCGCGTTGAACCGACCACCCGGCGTCGGTCAGGGTGGACTCCAGCATATCGAGTCCGGGTCCGGTGTTCGCGAGCAGCAGGTCCACGTCATCGGTATGGCGGGGCGAGCGCCGATAGCGGTTGGCGGCAAGCCCTCCGGTGAGCGCCCACCGGATGGACAATCCGTCGAGCAGAGCGCCGACTTCACCGAGTGCGGTACGAAGGGTCAATGGCTCGCAGGCGTGCGAGAGACGCGAGGTGCGATTCGAGATCGCCGTGCCCTGCATCACCGTCGGCGCCCGGCCTCCCGAGTTGGGGGAGACGGCGGTCCATTTCTTCCAGCCGATCGAACATCTCCGCGAGCGAAGCCGGCGGGCTGCCTTCGTCGAGGCGCAAGTTCGCGGCGGCGACGCGGTTGAAGTACCGGCGTTCTTGTACGGAGGCGCGGTCCATCCCACGGACTCTACCACCCTGGGACAATCCGGTCGGAGCGGCTTTGCCTCTCCCTGGAGAAGTGACCGAACGTCAGTCGAAGGCGAGGGTGACGCGCCGGCCGGTCTCGAGGGACTCGTAGGCGGCGTCCGCCATCGCGAGCGCGCGGGCTCCATCGGCGCCGGTCGGGGTGGCGTCGGCGATGCCGTCCAGCACGTTCACGAAGTGGTCCCACTCCGCCCGGTAGGCGGTCGCGTAGCGCTCGAGGAAGAAGTGCATCGCCTTCTGGCTGGTGAAGCCGTGGGCGCCGCCGTGCACCACGGTCGATTCCGGCACGTTGCCGGCGGAAAGGATGCCCTCGCTCCCGTGCGCCTCGATGCGCTGGTCGTAGCCGTAGGTCGCCCGGCGGCTGTTGGTGATGACCGCGAGCCTGCCGCTTCCTGTCCGCATCCCGACGATGGTGGTGTCGTGGTCGCCGAGGGCCGCGACCTCGTCGTCGACGAGGGTCGAGGCGCTCGCCCAGATCTCGGTGGGTTCCTCCCCGAGAAGATGGCGGGCGAGGTCGAAGTCGTGGATGGTCATGTCCCGGAAGATGCCGCCCGATGCCCGGAGGTAGTCCGCGGGAGGCAGTCCCGGATCCCGCGAGGTGATTGCGAGCTGCTCGAGGTTCCCGATGGCGCCCGCGTCGAGCTCGGCCTTGAGGTGCCGGAAGTGGGGGTCGAAGCGCCGGTTGAACCCGACGATGAGCTTGATGCCGGACCCTTCGATGTTCGCGAGGCACTCGCGCACTCGGGCGCTGTCGAGGTCGATGGGCTTCTCGCAGAAGACGTGCTTGCCGGCCGCCGCGCCGGCCTCGATGTAGTCCGAGTGGGTGGGGGTCGAGGAGGCGATGACGATGGCGGCCACGTCCGGGTCCGCAAGCGCTGCTTCCGCGCCCACCGCTCTCGCGCCGTGCGCCTCGGCCATCGCTTCCGCCGCCGCCCGGTCCACGTCCACCACGTACGCGAGCTCCGTCCGGGCATGCCCCACGATGCTCTCCACGTGGACCTTCGCGATCCGGCCGGCCCCCAGCAACGCGATCCTGTACATTCCCTACCTCCTCATCCGTCTCCGTCCCGCGTCGGCTCGCAGTCCGAACCGCCGCCATGCGACGGATTCCGAGCCTCGGGCTTGCATGATAGACAACTCCCGGTGGGCCGACCGGCGCCGCGAGGCGAAGCGAGCGAGGTCAGGAGGAAGGCCGAATCAGCCGCTCGGCGCGGTCGAGAAGCTCGCTGCCCGTGTCGCACTTGATGATCCAGTCGCCGACTTCGGCGAGCTGGCCAGGAGCGGTGAGGCCGTCCAGCAACCCCGCCAAAAGCTCCGCCGTATCGGTTCCGAACTTGAGCGCCGCCAGTCGCTGCAGCAACGCCCGTTCCTCGGCGCGGCCCTGCTCGATCCCCTGTTCGATCCCCTGTTCGCGACCCCGTTTGTGAGCCTCTTCGTACCACTCGTTCGACCGTTCGGCCAACATCGTCGGATCCTCCTCCAGTTTCGACACGGTCCGGCGCAGGTCTTCCGCACCGAGCCGAGCCGGCGCGGCCACCCGCACGGCCCATTGCACGAATGCCCGCTTGAGCTCCGCTTCGCCAGGGCGCCCGAGCCAATCGGAGAGCGCTTCCGCCGCCCTTCTCAGGTCTTCCGGCGAACGGCTGTTCTCGAATCGGAGCAGCGCCGACACCAGGTTGTCCCGCGGCAGATCGTCGTCCTCGTGCGCTCTTGCGTCAAGGAGGAAGTAGCGCTGCGAGGGTTGATAGCGCGCGAGCGCTTCCCCCGCCGGCGCGGCCAGTTGCGGCACGTCGCGGGCCGCCGTCCAGCGCGAGCGGCCGTTGTACAACACGATCGGAAGCACCGGCGGCAGTTCGCCCCCCGGACCGAGCTCTTCGCGGCGGATGAGGTCCTGGTGGACCAGCCCCGTGTAGACCAGCATGCGCACCGCCATGTACCTGTCCACCGTCGACTGGAACTCGAGCAGCACCATCACGTACAGCCACCTCGAATCACGGAATTGCACCCGCCACAGACCGTCGCCCTGGCGTCTTCGCAGGTCGTCGCTCACGAACTCCGCGGGGAGCTTCTGAAGCGATTCGAAGTCGAGCGCGTCGCTCCACCCCTCGGCCGCGAAGCCGCGCAGCAGGTCCGCGACCATCCTGGGGTGGGAGAACAGCTTCTTGTAGGCGGCGTCCTGCACGAACGCACTGTAGCCTTGCTCCGCTCCGGTCCGTGTAGTCTCCGGGCTCGATGGAACCGGGCCGTCGGCGCGCGTTTCGTAGGAAAGCGCCTCACGCCTCGGTCCGTCCGCCTGCCGGGCACTGGTCGCGATCCGGTGACGGGCGCGTAGCGGGCCGAGGGGAGGCTATCCGGCGGGGGCGGGCTCGAGTCGGAGGATGGCGCCGAGGGGGGCGGGGGCGTCGGTGAGGAGGTAGAGGAGGCCGTCTGGCCCCGTCCGCACGTCGCGGATCCGGCCGTAGCGGTCCTCGAGGAGGCGTTCCTCGTGCACCACCCGCTCGCCGTCGAGGACGAGGCGGGCGAGGAGCCGGAACCTGAGGGCGCCGACGAAGAGGTTGCCGCGCCACCCGGGGAACCGGTCGCCGTCGTAGACGGTGAGCCCGGAGGGGGCGATCGACGGGGTCCACTGGTGAACGGGCTGGGCCATGCCCTCGCGATGGGTGCCTTCTCCAACCGGGACTCCGCTCGCGTACTCGCGCCCGTAGCTGATGACCGGCCAGCCGTAGTTGACCCCGGGGCGCACCACGTTCACCTCGTCCCCGCCCCGCGGCCCGTGCTCGTGCGCGAAGAGGACGCCCGTCCCGGGATGGAATGCGAGACCCTGCACGTTGCGGTTCCCGACAGTGAAGACCTCGGAGTGAGCCCCGTCCACGCCCGCGAAGGGGTTGTCGGGCGGGACGCTCCCGTCGTCGCGGATGCGGACGATGCTTCCCGCGTGGTCTCCCGGGTCCTGGGCGCGGTGACGGTCCCCGCGGTCCCCGAGGGCGACGAAGAGGTGCCCGTCCGGGGCGAATCGGAGCCGCGACCCAAAGTGGCGCCCGCCGCCCGACTTCGGGAGGGCACGGAACAGCACCTCCACGTCCTCCAGGCGGTGGCCGCGAAGCCGCCCGCGCGCGACCTCGGTGCCGGCGTGGCCCCACCGGCCCCCCGCGTAGCTGAGGTACACCCAGCCGTTCTCCTGGAAGTCAGGATGGAGAGCGACGTCGAGGAGGCCGCCCTGGCCGCTCGCGTGGACCCGCGGCACCCCGGCGACCGGCTCTGGGTCGAGCTGGCCCTGCGCGTTCACCGTGCGAAGCGAGCCCGAACGCTCGGTGACGAGCATCCGGCCGTCCGGCAGGAACGCGAGCCCCCACGGATGGTCGAGACCGATCGCGACCGCCACCACCCGGAAGGCGTGCTCCTCCGACTCGTGCACGTCGGCCAGGGCGATGGAGGGCGCCGCGGCGACGCCAGCGAAATTCAAGGCCGCCAGGAAGAGGTATGGAGCGAAGCGAGCCTTGAAGGTCTTCGGCGCGGATTCGCGCTCGCCCGCCTGCGCGCCTCGCCGGCCACTCGGCCGCCGGACACCTTTCGCGAGGGTGCAAAGGCGCGTGCTGCCGTGGCGCATGCTGCCCCTCGGCACCGGCCGTCCGGCGGTGAGCGGACCGGGATCGTCGGCGTTGGGCCCGGACACGATCGAGGCCGCCATCAGGAGGAACGGGAGACGCCGTCTCCCAGCGGGTCCCGGGTGCCGCGGCGGCGTATGTGCGAGGCGAACGACGGGATCGGGATCTGGTAGCCGCCCCTCGACCAGCTCAGCACGCCGGCGTGCACGGCTTCTTCCAGAAACGCCTCGTACGATGCCCCTCGTCTTTGCAATTCCTGGTCGATCACCGCCTCGATCTCCTCGTCGGTCAAGCGCGATACACCGGCGTCTTCGAGCCGGGCCGCGATCTGCCGATACGCGGGAAGCCACCGGCTGACCCCTTCGAGACGGTCTTCATAATACTCGCGGTTGACATCCTCGCCCGCCGCGACGACGCGCTCCAGGGAGCTTCTCGCCAGCTCCATCGAGCTTGCCTTCAACTCGACCAGGGCCTCGCGGGTCACATTCCGCAGATGCTGCGGCCAGCCCTGCGAAGCGGCGGCCAAGGCGTCCACCCACCGGGCTCTTTCATCCCCGGAGCCGCGGACGCCGAATGTGTCGAACGCGCCGCGGATCGACGCCGCTGCTTCTTCCGCGGACAGAGCGGCCAGCTCGTGCCGGCGTCCCGTGCCGAGCCTCGATATCCCGAGGCGCCGCAGCGTTTGCGCGGTATCGCTCAGTCCGAAACAGGCGAGCAGGATTCTCGATCCGTGCTCGCCCGCATGCAGACACTGGACGATCGCCCGGGCGCGGCTCGAGACGGGAATGTTCTGGGCTTCATCGACGAGAACGACCACCACCGCACCCTGCCACGCTTCCTTGTGCGCCTCGAATCGCGACTGCACGTCGAGCTCCCGGGGCGGACGGGGACCGATGCCGATACCGCCGGCGCTCCCGCCTCTATCCGAAAGCTCCCTTGCGGCCGCACCGATCGCCGGTCCGAAACGGCCTTTTCCGACGGCGCGAATGGCCGCATCGATCGCGCCGATGAACCCGTCGGCCGAATCGAGCCGGGCCGGGGATGCCCGGACGACGGCCCAGCGGGTGGGGGACGTCCTCTCGCTTTCCCCGGCTCGCGCCGTTCCCGAGGAAGGCCGTGAAGCGGAGGGGAACGACCCGCAAGCCCGCTCCGCGACGAGGGCGGCGCACTCCTCCGCCAACGCGCTCTTGCCGGCGCCGGGCGCCCCTTGGCAGATCCAGGTCTGTCCGCCGACCTGCCCCTCGGCCACGAGGTCCAGGGCATCCGCAAAACGCGCGAGCTCCGTCTTCCGGCCGGAGAAGAAGGGTGTCCGCTTGCCCTCCGAGCGGTCGGTTCCTCTCAAGAAGGCATCGAGCTCGTTCATGGGTTGGAAACGGTGCGAGCGGTCACGGCGGGCCTCGCCGCACCCGCCGCGCACGGGCGTGGAGCAACCCGCGGTTCACTGGCGAGAAGGGGGCGAGGCCGGCGCCTCGCCCCCCGTGGTCACGTGTATCGCGTCAGCCCGCGCTCACTGGGCGAGGCAGGTGTCCGCGTTGTCCTGGGTGCAGACGTCGAGGCCGGTGTAGATCGGGTCGTCGACCGCCATGCCCTTCACGAGATCCCGCAGGATGAACATCCCCCGATAGCCCATCTCGTACGGACGCTGGCCGACCTGGCCGTGGGAGAGCCCGTCCTTGAGCTGCGCCATCTGCATCGGCAGGGTGTCGGCGACGATGATCCAGAGGTCGCCCGAATCCATGCGCTCCTTGTAGGGGGCCACCGCCTGGCGATAGGCGTTGTCGTACCACTGGGTGAACGCGCCGGTCGAGATGAACACGTCGAGGTCCGGGTTCGCGGCGAGGATGTCGGTGAGACCCTGGACCGCCTTGTTGCCGTCGTCGTCCGTGATGAGCGGACACGCGCCGAGCTCGGTCCAGCCGTTCTCGCCGGCAAGCGTGTTGCCCGGAGGCGTGGTGTCGGACATGCCGCCGAGGGTGTCCCGGATCCCCTGGAGCCGCTCGTTGTGGTTGGCCGCCGCCGCGCCGCCGGTCTGGAGGCAGATGGAGCCGCCGTCCGGCTGAAGCGACTGCGCGATCTTCGCGAGGTTCACGCCGATGTCGTAGTTCTTCGTCCCGACGTAGGTCGCGCGCACTCCCTTGTCTTCTTCGAGGACGTCCGCGTCCCAGGTCATGACCGGGATCCCGGCCGCGACCGCCGCCTTCAGCACCTTGGCCATCGCGGGCGCGTTCGAGGGAGCGACCGCGATGCCGTCGACGCCCTGGCTGATGAGGTCCTGGACGATCTGGATCTGCTCGATCTCGGTGTGCTCGCTCGGACCGATGTACACGCACTCGATGTCGTCGGCCTCTTCCTGGGCCTTGTAGCAGCCGTCGCGGGCGAGATCGAAGAACGGGTTGTTCATCGCCTTCGGCACGAGGGCGAGCTTGAGCTTCTCGTGGCTGTCCGCGAGGGCCGCTCCGCCCGCGAGGGCGATGCCGGCGGTGATGGCTGCAATGAGGACTTTCCGCATGGGGCTTCTCCTTCGTTGGTGGTTGCAGGTTGGTGGGTGGAAGGGGCAGCGCCGCCGGGCCGGCTCAGGCTCCGCGGTTCCTGAGGCGCTCGAGGAGCACCGCGAGGATGATGAAGAGGCCGATGAAGAACTGCTGCCAGAGGGCGTCGATGCCGGCGAGGAGCAGCGAGTTCCGGATGAGCTCCATGAGGGCGGCGCCGATCGGGGCGCCGATCGCGTAGCCGATCCCGCCCATGAGGTTCGCGCCGCCGATGACCGAGGCCGCGATCACGTTGAGCTCGTAGGTGAGGCCGAGCGCGTTGGTTACGGAGCCGAACCATCCGACCATCAGGAAGGCGGCGAGACCTGCGCAGCTCGACGAGACGACGTAGACGGAGACGATCACCCGCTCGACCGGAATGCCGGAAAGCTTGGCCGCCTCCGCGTTTCCGCCGACCGCGAACACCCAGCGCCCCCAGGTGGTGTAGCGGAAGGCGAGGATGAAGACGATGGTGAGCACGATGAGGACCCAGACCGGATTCGGGACGCCGAGGATGCTCTCCCCCCCGATCCACTCGAAGAGGTCCTGGTCGGGGCCGAACTCGTAGAACATCTTGTTGTTCGAGATGACCATGGCGATCGAGCGGGCCATGGCGAGCATGCCGAGGGTCACCACGAAGGGCTGCATCCGAAGGTACGCGATGAGCACCCCGTTGATGAGGCCCACCGCCACCGCCGTTCCCATGCACGCGATGAAGCCCACCTCGACGGAGTACCCGGCGTTCATCGCCATCGCGGCCGCGATGCCGGTGAGGCCCATCAGCGAGCCGACCGAGAGGTCGATCCCCGCGGTGATGATGACCGCGGTCATGCCGAGGGCCATGATCCCGAAGAACGCGAAGTTGCGCGTCACGTTGTACATGTTCCGTTCGGTCATGAACACGTCGGACACCATCGACATGACGATCCCGATGGCGACGATCGCGACCATCACCCAGAACGGCTGGGCGCGGATGGCCGCCCCGATCGCGGTCAGCTCGCGCCGCGCGCTCACCGACTCGTCGATGGCCGCGTGGGCGGCGGGCTGGGCGGACGTCTCGTTCATGCGCTCTCGATGGCTCCCGTGATGAGGCCGGTGACCTCCTCGGGCGAGGTCTCCGCGATGGGCTTGTCGGCCACCTTGCGGCCGCGTCGCAGCACCGCGACCCGGTCGCAGACGCTGAACACGTCGGGCATGCGGTGGGAGATGAGGACGACGGCGTGATCGGAGTCCCGGAGCTGGCGGATGAGGTCGAGGACCTCGGCCACCTGGCGGACGGAGATCGCCGCGGTCGGCTCGTCCATCAGCACGAGCTTGGGGTCGCTCAAGCGCGTTCGCGCGATCGCGACCGCCTGGCGCTGTCCGCCCGACATCTGGCGCACCACGTCTCGCGGGCGGGTCTCGGACTTGAGCTCCGCGAAGAGCTTGCCGGCGCGCGCATACATCGTCCCGTGGTCGAGGAAGCGCAGCGGGCCGAAGGACTTCTTGACCTCGCGCCCGAGGAACACGTTGGCCGCGGCGGTGAGGTTGTCGCAGAGGGCGAGATCCTGGTAGACGATCTCGATCCCCTTCTCGCGCGCGTCAAGGGGCCGGTGGAAGTGCGCCGGCTCACCCTCGAGGACGATGTCGCCGGCGCTCGGGGGGTAGTTGCCCGCGACGATCTTGACGAGGGTGGACTAGCCCGCGCCATTGTCGCCCATGAGGCCCACGACCTCTCCGACCTCGATGTCGAAATCGACGTCCTGAAGGGCCTGGATGGCCCCGAAGTTCTTCGAGATGCCGCGCATTTCGAGAACGGGCATGCGTGGGCTTCTCCCCCCGTGTGACTTCAAACCGCCAGGCGCCCCCGGCATCGACCGGGGCGGCGGGCGGTTCGGCAACGGCGATTCTTGCACCGATCCCCCCACGTGCCAAGTGAGCCCGGCACCCTCCCGAGCCCGAGGCCGGGGAGCCATTCCGGGCGCGGGCTCCCGGTCGTGGCGGGGCGAGGGTAGCGCGCAAATTGTCACCGCCTCCGGGTCGTGATGCATACTTGGCGAACATGACCAGGCTCAAAGTCGGAAGAAGGAGGAGATTTCATGAAACGTAAACCGACTCCGACCGGATCGGATTCCGGCACCATCACCCGCCGGCGCTTCGTCAAGACCGCGGGTGCGGCCGCCGCGCTCGCCGCCGGCGGCGCGCCCTTCGTGGCCCCGAAGCGGGCGCACGCCGGGAGCCACCACGAGATCCTTCACTGGAACTGGCTCGGCGCCTCCGACAAGGAGGTCTGGTCCAAGATGATCGACGCGTTCAACGTCGCCCACAAGGACAAGGGCGTCCAGATCAAGATGGAGGATGTCGCCTTCGACCAGTACAAGACCAAGATCCTCGCCTCCGTCGCGACCGGCCGGGCCCCCGACTTCGGGTGGGGCATCGCCGGGCAGGACGCGAAGTTCGCCAAGGAAGGGGTCACCGTGCCCCTCGACGACATCATCGCGGGGTCCGGGGTCGACCTCGCCGATTTCACCGAGAACTCGCTCAAGGCGGCCCGCTATCCGCAGTCCGGCAACCAGCTTCACATGATCCCGATGGATCTCATGAGCCTTCAGCCCGAGATCAACGTGGACCACGTGACCGAGGCCGGGCTCGACCCCGAGAGCCCGCCCCAGGACGGGGACGAGCTCCTCGCATGGGCGGATGCGATGACCCGGCGCGACGGCGACACCGTCACCCGCTCCGGAATCATGATGACGGGTTCCGGCGTGCAGCCGACCGTCACGTGGGGAATCGTCGCGGAGCAGATGGGCTTCCGGCGCGCGAGCGAGGACCTGAAGCAGGCCTGCGTGAACCCCGATGCCGGCAAGGAGGCGATGCAGTGGGTGCTCGACCTCTTCGACAAGCACCGGGTCTCGACGCGCGACGTGACGGATCGCTACAAGGCGTTCGGAACCGGCCAGGGGTCGATCTTCTGGACCGGGCCGTGGACCCTCAACGGCTATGTCCAGCAGGGACTCAACTTCATGACCTCCCTTTTCCCGAAGATCGGCAAGGAACGCCTGACCTACTTCGAGATGGGGGGGCTCGAGCTCTACCAGCAACAGGACAAGGGCCGCTACGAGGCGACCATGCAGGCGGTGAAGTGGCTGTCCGACAACAGCTTCCTGTGGACGACGGTCGGTCGCGGGGCGACGCCGCGGAAATCCATCATGAGCCAGCCGGACTACCGGACGGCCGGGCATCCGTGGAAGGTCCGCGGGGCGTTCGTCGACGGCATGGAGTTCGCGACCGCGGGCGAGATCCCGGTCCTCGCCGGACCGGAGTTCACGATCTATTCAGGCGGCAACTACCTCGCGAAGACCCTCGAGGGAGTGTGGGCCGGCCAGAAGTCGATCGACGACGCGATGGGCCAGCTCCAGGAGCGCTGGCAGAAGAACCTGGACGCGGGCTAGACCGACCGTCCGCCGCACGGCCCGCCGGGCGTCCCGCCCGGCGGGCCGTGTCTGCCACCAGGAGGAGCCGGGTTGTCCCCGGACCCCGCCTTGGGCGGGCCGGACGTTCACGGTCGAGGCAGCCTCGCAAGGGTTTGGCGTGGACGGAAGGTGCGAGGCCGCCAGCGTCGCCGCGCGTCGAGGGTTCCAATGAAGACGGTTGACTCCGAGCCGGTTCCGCCGTTCCGGGGCGCGGCACCGCCGGCCGTTCGGCCCCGGTACCGCGGAGCGGTTGCCCGGTGTGCCGCCGCGGGCGCGCCCGGCCGGTCGGCGTGAACGCGCCCGCGATACCCGTCCGCGGCTCGGCGACCGGCCGCAAGATGGACGGGGTCGGCTACCTCTTCGTCGCCTTCTTCGCCGTCCCGTTCCTCATCTTCAACATCCTGCCCGTCCTCTTCGGGGCGTACGTCGCGTTCACCCAGTGGAGCATCATCGGGTCCCCGAACTGGGTCGGCCTCGACAACTTCCGCGAGGCGTTCGGCGACGAGTGGGCGCGGGCCGCGTTCTGGAACATCCTCTTCTACGGCCTCATCATCGTCCCCGGGGTCACCGTCATCGGGCTGTTCGCGGCCCTCTTCGTCAACAAGCGCTATCCGCTCTACGCCTTTGCCCGGACCCTGTTCTTCGCCCCCACGGTGGTCTCCGCGACCGTCATCGGGCTCGTCTGGGTCTGGCTCCTCGATACCCAGTTCGGCCTCGTCAACCAGTACCTCGGTTTCCTGGGGGTGTCGCCGATCCCCTGGCTCACGTCGATCGAATGGTCCCTCGTCGGGGTCAGCGTCGCCTCCATCTGGTGGGATCTCGGCCTCGCCTTCGTGCTCTTTCTCGCCGCCCTCCAGGACATCCCGCGGGAGCTGACGGAGGCCGCCGTCGTCGACGGTGCGAGCCGCTTCCAGCGCCTCCGGTTCGTGATCCTGCCGCACATCCGGCCGGTGCTGAGCATGGTGATCACCCTCCAGCTCATCTCGACCCTGCGGATCTTCAGCCAGGTCTACGTCATGACCAACGGGGGGCCGGCGGGGTCGTCGTCCTCCCCGATCCACTACATCTACTCGGTCGCGATCGTGCGCATGGAATTCGGCTACGCGTCGGCGGTCGCGATGATGCTCTTCGCGGTCATCGTGGTCCTCACCATCGCGCACCGGCTGGTGCTGCGGGAACGGGCGTGATGGCGGCCGGCGGTCCAACCCTCCCGGCGCGCTTCCGCCGGTACCTCGGCAGCCGGGGGATGGAGCCGGCCGACGTGCCGATCTGGCTCATCGGCACCCTCGTCGTCCTCGTCTGGGCCGCCCCCTTCGTCTGGATGGTCTCGACTTCGTTCAAGTTCCCGGGCGACGTGATGACCCACGAGATCGAGTGGTTTCCGCGCCGCGCCACCATCGACAACTACATCCGGGTGTTCGAGTATCCGGTGGTCCGCTGGGGGATCAACAGCATCGTCCAGGCGGTCGCGTCGACTTCCCTTTGCGTCATCTTCGGGGCGATGGCCGGCTATGCCCTCGCGCGGCTCCGGTTCCCGGGTCGGGCCGCGATCTTCGCCGTGTTCCTCGCCTCGCTGATGATCCCGGTGGAGGTCTCCGTCATCCCGATGCTCCTCGCCTTCATCAAGGTCGGCTGGGCGAGCAGCTACCAGGCCCTCATCCTCCCCACGATCGCCAACGTCTTCAGCGTCTACATCTTCCGGCAGTTCTTCCTCGGATTCCCGGCCGAGCTCGAGGAGGCGGCGCGGATGGACGGCGCGGGGCCGTTCCGCCTTTTCTGGAGCGTGGCGTTCCCGCTCGCTCGCGCCCCGATGATCGCGACCGCGGTGATCGTCTTCACCCTCAACTGGAACAACTTCCTGTGGCCCCTGCTCGTCGTCTTCGACGAGGACATGAAGACGCTGCCGGTCGGGATCGCGGCCTTCGCTCCGGTGGTCGGGTCCAATACCCAGCTCGAGGGCTTCAGCGTCGCGATGGCCGGGGTCACCGTGCTGAGCGTGCCGAGCCTCGCCCTCTTCTTCTTCCTCCAGCGCTACTTCATCGAGGGCATCTCGACGGGGAGCGTCAAGCAATGACGAGTTCGGGGAGACCCGCGCCCGCGCGGCGGCATCGACTGGCGCAACCCCGGCACCTACCAGCACATCGGCTACCCGAGCGTGGCCCAGGCTCCCGACGGCACCATCGTCGCCTGCTACCACGAGTGGGACGACCGCGACGAGCCCCTCCAGTACGTCCTCTGCACCCGGTTCCAGGTGTGACCGGGGGCGCCCGCCGCGGAGGGTCTTCCGGAGGGTTGTGCTAGCATCAGTGGTCGGCTGCGGGGTCCGGTTCCGGTGGTCCCGGTCGCGTCCCGTCGCAACCGGCTCCGGCCGGTCTCCGGCACCCGCGGCGCGGCCCGACGAGGCGACGAGCGGAGGCAGGGCAATGTCGCTCAAGCTCACCAACGAACAACTCCGGCAGTTCGACGACGAGGGGTATCTCTTCCTCCCGGACGTCTTCGAACCGGCCGAAACGGATCTCCTTCTCCACGAAGCGCACGAGATCTTCGCCTGCGATCGCAAGGAGGTGGTGCGCGAGCGCGACGGGCGGACCGCGCGCACCGCGTTCGCCGCCCAGCATTACAACGAGGCGTACCGGCGCCTCGCACGGCATCCCCGGCTCGTCCGCCCGGTGCAGCAGATCCTCGGCGGCGAGGTCTACATGCACCAGTTCAAGATCAACGCCAAGGCGGCCTTCGACGGGGACGTGTGGCAGTGGCACCAGGACTACGGCGTGTGGTCGCGCGACGACCAGATGCCGGAGTGCCGTGCCATGAACATCGCCCTGTTCCTGGAGGACGTGACGGAGTTCAACGGGGCGCTGATGTTCATCCCTCGCAGCCACAAGGCAGGGGTCCTCGAAGCCGGCCACGACGTGGAGACGACGAGCTACCCCCTCTGGACGATCGACAACGCGACCATCGCGCGCCTCGTCGAGGAGGGCGGCCTCGTCGCCCCCAAGGGTCCGGCCGGCTCGCTCGTCATGTTCAACGGCAACCTGGTGCACGGCAGCCCGAGCAACATGTCGCCCTTCGACCGCACCATCGTGTACCTGAGCCTTTGCCGGGTGGAGAACCACATCCGCCGCTTCAAGCGCCCGGAATGGGTCGCCCACCGCGATTTCACACCCATCGAATGCCTCGACGACGCCTGCCTGTCGAGCTTCGTCCGCGAGGCGGCATAGGGGTCTGACTCCGGGCCGGCGGGCTCGCCGGGAGGCTCCGGGCGCGTTCCGGCGCCGCCCCCGGGCGGGGCGGTCCGGGGGCCGCGTGCCGTATCCGGCGAAGGAACGAGAGCCACGTGAAGCTCCGCATCGGCACCCGCGGCTCCCGCCTCGCGCGCGTCCAGGCCGGGAACGCGGCCGCCCGGCTGGCCCGTCTCGGCCACGACACCGAGATCGTGCCCATCGCCACCGCCGGGGATCGTTCGAGCGCTCCCACCTTCGCGGCCATCGGGCCCCAGGGGGTGTTCGTGCGCGAGATCGAGCAGGCCCTCCTCGACGGCGCGATCGACGTCGCGGTCCACTCCCACAAGGATCTGCCCACCGTCTCGCCCGACGATCTCGCGGTGGCGGCGGTGCCGGAGCGGCGCGATCCGTCCGATGCCCTCGTCGTTCGCGCCGACCTCGCCGCCGACGCTCCCCCGGGCTCGCTGCTCCCCGTCCCGGACGGCGCGCTCGTCGGCACCGCCTCCGTTCGCCGGCAGGTCTGGCTCGAGCATTTCCGCCCCGACCTGCGGGCGGAATCGCTCCGTGGAAACGTGCTGACCCGCATCCGGCGGCTGTGTGAAGGACGCTTCGACGCGATCCTGCTCGCGACGGCCGGGCTCGACCGCCTGCGTTCCGAGTCCGTCGAGGGCGGATCCGCCCTGGGCCTCGACGGCTTCGCGGTGGTTCGGCTCGACCCGGAGGTGTTCGTGCCGGCCCCCGCCCAGGGCGCGCTCGCCTACCAGTGCCGCCGCTCCGACGAAGGGGTCCGGGAGGCCCTCGCGCCGCTCGACCACCCCCGCACCCGGGCGACGGTGGACGCGGAGCGCGAGCTCCTCGCCCGCCTGGAAGGGGGGTGCGAGCTCGCCTTCGGCGCCTGGTGCGCGCACGAGTCCGGGTCCTCCGAGGGCGAGAGCGTGATGGTCGCGATGGTGGAGCGGGAGGGCGAGGTCCGCCGGGGGGTGGCGCGCGGCCCCGATCCGTCGACCCTCGCGGAGGATCTGTGGCGGATGCTCGCGTCCACCCCGGCGGGGGCCGCCTCCGAAGAACGGTGAACGCGCCGGACCCCGTGACGCCGCTCGCCGGGCGCCGGATCCTCCTCACCCGGGACGAGGAGGACTGCGCGGCATGGGCGGCGGAGATCGAGGGCTTCGGGGCGGTGCCGGTGGTCTTCCCCTGCATCGTGTGCCGCGACCTCGACACGCCGGAGCTCAGGACCCGGGTCGCCGCGGAGCTGCCCCGCGCCCGGTGGCTCGCGTTCACCTCGCGGCGTGGGGCGTCCTCGTTCGCGCGGCTCCGGGGCGGGCGGGCG
>JAJECB010000048.1 GCA_022822245.1 Gammaproteobacteria bacterium | reverse complement strand
GAGGGCTGGCACGGCACCCCGGTCGACTACTGAATGCGTGGACCGGACGCCGGGAGCCGGGATGCTCGTCCGGCATCCTTGACAGGCCAGGGAAGGGACCGGACCGAAAGCGGATCCTCCAGGAGAATCGGCGGACTCCGGACCGATGTCGGCTCGGCAGGTCGGATTGGCGAAGCGCAGTCCGACATGGAACAACGCAAGGGGCAAGGACCGATGTCGGATTGCGCCTTCGGCGAGGCCGGCCTGCAGCGCGGCTGACCAAGCGCAAATGGCTTGGCCCGCAGCACACCGGACGGGCGGAGAAATGGGAAGACTGGAAGGACAGGTAGCAGTCGTCACCGGCGGCGGAAACGGCATCGGGCGCGAGACGGTGCTCCGCTTCCTTCGCGAGGGGGCGCGAGTCGTGGTGGCGGACCTGAACCCGGAGAACGGCGCGCGCACCGTCGAGCTTGCGACCGGGGAAGGGCACGGGAAGGACGTGCGGTTCGCCCGGACCGACGTGACGGTGGAGGCCGATGTCAGGGCGGCGGTCGAGTGCGCCCGCGACGAGTTCGGCCGACTCGACTGCGTGTTCAACAACGCCGGGATCGGGGGCGCCTTCGGTCCGGTGACGGAAACCGAGGTCGAGGAGTGGGACTTCTCGATGGAGGTGCTCGTCCGCGGCGTTTTTCTCGGCCTCAAGCACGGCGCGCGGGTGCTCAAGCGCCAGGGGGAGGGCGGGGTGCTCCTTTCGACCGCGTCGGTGGCGGGGCTCGGCGGGGGGGCGGGCTCGCACTGCTACTCCGCCGCCAAGGCGGCGGTCGCGAACCTCACCCGCTCCGTCGCCCTCGAGATGGCCCCGCACCGGGTGCGGGTCAACGCGATCGCTCCGGGGATGATCATGACCGAGCTCTTCCATCGCGGCCGGTCGGAGCGCGGGGAGGAGTTCGCGCTCGGGCGCCAGCCGTGGCCGGACCCCGGCCGGCCGGCCGATATCGCCGCTACCGCGGCGTTTCTCGCTTCTCCCGATGCGGTCTTCATCACCGGGCAGATCCTCGTCGTGGACGGCGGGGTGCTCGCGAAGGGGCCGGACATCTTCGGCAGCGGCGAGGACAGCCGCATGCTGCGGGCGGCGGGCGTCGATCGCGGCACCACCGGCGAGCCGTTGACCGTGCGCGACGTCGCCGGCCCCGGCTCGTGAATCCGGCCGCCGGGGCGCCGAGCGCGGTCCGCACGGGCGCGGATGCCTTTCCCGCCGGGGTGGAGGCCGGGGCCGGGGAAACGTTCTCCTTGACCCCCGTCATGCCACTTGCGGGCAACCCGCTTCATCGGGCCGGAAACGAGCGGCGCGATGCGCAGTGGCTCGCGGCGGCCCTCGCCGCCGAGCGGACCCGTTTCCTTCCCGTGCAGCGTCTCAAGGTGCCGGTGGGGCCGGCGGCCGGCGGCCCCGACACGCCCGAGGGAGGGCACCGCCTCGCCTGGGCGCGGGGCGGTGGTTGGCTCGATGGCGCCGGCGAGCCCGTTCTGCTCGGTCTGGACGGGGGCGAGGCCCGCTTCGCGGTGGATGTCTCGGACGTGCCGGAGCCGGCCGCAGCCTCGTTTGGCCGCGGCACCGAGGTCGAGTTCCAGGGCCTTCGCACCGCCGCCCCCGCCCTCCCCGCGGGAGAGGCGTCCATCGCGGCCCAGGCCCGAAGTCTCCTCGGCTGGCACGAGCGTCACCCGTATTGCGCCGCCTGCGGAGTCGCGACCCGCTCGCGCAACGGTGGTTCGTCCCGGGCATGCCCGAGCTGCGGGGCAGAGCACTTCCCGCGCACCGATCCGGTCGTCATCGTGGTCGTCGCACGCGGCGAGCGGGCCCTTCTCGGCCGTTCCGGTCGCTTCCCGGGCAATCTCTTCTCCGCCCTCGCCGGCTTCATGGAGCCGGGGGAGTCGGTCGAGGAGGCGGTCCGGCGGGAGGTGGCGGAGGAGGCGGGCATCCGGGTGGGGGCGGTGCGATACGTCTTCTCCCAGCCCTGGCCGTTCCCCGCGTCGCTCATGCTCGGGTGCCTCGCGGAGGGGCTGAGCGACGAGATCGCGATCGACCCCGAGGAGCTGGAGGACGCCCGGTGGTTCTCCCGGGTCGAGCTCACCGAGGCTCTCGCGGGCCGGAGCGACGTCTTGACGATTCCCCAGCCGCTCGCCATCGCCCACCACCTCATCCGGGCCTGGCTCGCCGCTTGATCGTTCTCTTCCACGTACAGCACCTCCTCGGGATCGGCCACCTCACCCGCGCCGCGACCCTCGCCCGCGGCCTCGCCGCGGAGGGCTTCGAGGTCACCGTCGGGTCCGGCGGGGAGCCGGTCCCGGGGGTCGACTTCGGCCGCGCGACCCTCGTCCAGCTTCCGCCCGCGCGCGTCGCCGACCGCCGGTTCAGCGAGCTCCTCGACGCGAACGGGGCGCCGGTCGACGATGCGTGGAAGGCTCGCCGGCGCGACCGGCTTCTCGACCTCTACGGGAAGGCCGGTCCCGACTTCGTCCTCACCGAGCTCTTCCCCTTCGGCCGCCGACAGCTCCGGTTCGAGCTGCTGCCCCTGCTCGACCGCGCGGCGGCGGACCGGGCGCGGACGGGCCGACCCCGCATCGCGTGCTCGGTGCGGGACATCCTCGTCCAGTCGCCCAAGCCTGAGCGTACCCGCGAGATGCTGGCCCTTGCTCGCCGCTACTACGACCTCGTGCTCGTGCACGGCGATCCGCGCTTCGTCTCCCTCGATGCCACCTTTCCCCACGCCCGGGAGATCGCGGACCGCGTCGCGTACACCGGGTACGTGGTGGCGCGGTCGGAACGCCCGCCTGGTGAGCCGGAACGCATGGAAGGGGACGGCGGCGGGGAGGTGATCGTCTCCGCGGGCGGCGGAGCGGTCGGGGGAAAGCTCCTCGAGGCGGCGCTCGCGGCCCGTTCCCGGACCCCGCTCGCGGATGCCGGGTGGCGCCTCCTTGCCGGGGCGAACCTCCCCGAGCCCGTCTTCCGGTCGCTCGCCGCCCGCGCGCCGGCCGGGGTGGGCGTCGAGCGCTTCCGGCCGGACTTCCCGAGGCTCCTGCGAAGCGCGCGCCTCTCCATCTCCCAGGGCGGATACAACACCCTGATGGAGGTGCTGGCCGCGGAGGTTCGGGCGGTGGTCGTGCCCTACGCGGGCGGGCTCGAGACCGAGCAGACCCTGCGCGCGAAACTTCTCGCCGAGCGAGGGCTCGTCGAGGTCGTCGGCGAGGAGGAGCTCGGCCCGGAATCGATCGCGGCCGCCGTCTCGCGCGCGCTCGCGAGACCGCCGCCCGGCGGCCTTGCGGGAGTCGACACCTCCGGCGTCGCGGCTACCGCCCGCGCGATTCGCGATCTCGCCGGCCGCTGACCCGGATCCGGGACCGAAGCCGGGGCGATCCGGATTGCTTGCGCCTTCCCGCCCTTTCGGGCGAGCTCGCGCCCGGACGCCCCGTCATGGGCACGCTGGTCAGACCGGGTCCCAGTGAAAGACGTCCTGGCTCCGGTCGAGGGGGAAGTAGTGCGCGGCGAGGGCGGGGTGGGCGTGCTCCGCCACCGTCTCCGGCGTCCAGCCGTCCGAGCGCTGCACCGAGCGGAGGGGCCGCGACTGGCCCATGAGGAAGATCTCGTTGTTGCGGACGGCGAAGATCTGTCCGGTGATCTCGGCCGCGGCATCGGAGAGGAGGAACACCGCGACCGGCGCGATCTTCGCGGGGGTCATGCTCTTGAGCTTCTCGACCCGGGCCGCCTGCACCTCGTCCGCGATGGGGATGGTGCCGATGAGACGGCTCCAGGCGAAGGGGGAGACGCAGTTCGAGCGGACGTGGAAGCGGGCCATGTCGAGGGCGATCGACTTCGAGAGCCCCACGATGCCGAGCTTGGCGGCCGCGTAGTTCGCCTGCCCGAAGTTGCCGACGAGGCCCGAAGTGGAGGTCATGTGCACGAAGGCGCCGGCCTCGCGCTCGCGGAAGTGGGCCGCGGCGGCCCGCGCCACGTTGAACGAGCCCTTGAGGTGCACGCCGATGACCGCGTCCCAGTCGTCCTCGCTCATCTTGTGGAAGATGACGTCACGCAGGATCCCCGCGTTGTTGACGACTCCGTCGAGACCCCCGAACTCGCCGATCGCCTGCGCGACCATGCTCTCGGCGGCCGCGAACTCCGCGACCGAATCGAAGTTGGCCACCGCCTCGCCACCCGCCTCGCTGATCTCGGCAACCACCTCCAGGGCCGGCACCCGGTCGCCGCCTTCCCCCTTCTCGGTTCCCCCGAGATCGTTCACGACCACCCTGGCGCCATGCCGCGCGGCGAGAAGCGAGATGTCTCGTCCGATCCCGCGGCCCGCGCCGGTGACCAGGATGACCTTGCCTTCGAGCAGCCGTTCGCCCATGTCGTGGCTCTCCATGGTGATGTGCAGGGCGCCGGTGGCGCTCGTGCGGTCAGTGGGTGAGGGTCAGGGTGGAGAATCGTACCGGCAGGATCCGGGTCGTCCGGGTCTCTCCCCCTTCGTCCTTGGTGACGAGCACCAGGGTCTGCTCGTCGAACGGCCCGAGGGGGAGCACGAGGCGGCCACCCGGCCGGAGCTGCTCGAGGAGCGCCGGGGGCACGTGCTCGGGCGCGGCCGCCGCACTGATCTTGTCGAACGGAGCGTGCTCCTTCCAGCCGCGGCCTCCGTCCCCCGCCCGCACGGAGACGTTGTCGATCCCGGTCCGGACGAGGCTCCGGGCGGCCGCCTCGGCGAGCTCCGGGATGAGCTCCACCGTGTACACCGTGTCCGCGAGCGACGCGAGCACGGCGGCGTGGTATCCGAGCCCGGTGCCGACCTCGAGCACCCGGTCCTCGGGCCGGACATCGAGGAGCTCGACCATCAGGGCCACGATGAAGGGCTGCGAGATGGTCTTGCCGTGGCCGATCGGAAGCGGCGAATCGGCGTAGGCAAGCTCCGACAGGTCCGCCGGCACGAACTCGTGCCGGGGCACCGTCCCCATGGCCTGAAGCACCCGCGGCGAAAGGGTGATGCCTCCTCGCTCCCCGGCCGCGACCTGGCCGTGCAGCATGATCCGCTCCACCATCTCGGCTCGCTCGGCGCTTCGGTCGTCGTCCTCGGCCATCTCTGCCGTCTCTTTCGCCCGCAGACCTGTGGCAAAGTGTAGCCGCCCGGCCGCCATTGGAAAGCCGGTGCCCCCGACACGCGTCGAGCGGGCTCGCAATCCGCGGGGGCAGGGCAAGGCGAGTCGGCCGCCGCGGGGCGCGCCGGGGGAAAGCGGGTGCGGTGCGGCGGCGGCCGCCGGACCGCCGGCAACGAAGAACGAATCGAGGGGAAGCTCAATGAGTCTCGACGGACAGGTAGCGCTCGTCACGGGCGGCGCGCGCGGGATCGGACGGGCCATCGCGGAGCGCGTGGCCGAGGACGGGGCGGACGTCGCGCTCGCCGACGTGCGTGAACCGGAGCTTGCCGAAGCGGTGCGGGCGGTGGAGGCTCTCGGCCGGCGCGCGCTCGGCCTCGCCGTCGACGTCACCGATCGAGCCGCCGTCGAGGGGATGGTCGAGACCACCGTGCGGGAACTGGGCGCGGTCGACATCCTGTTCAACAACGCCGGCATCATCAAGGTGCATGATTTCTTCGACATCGAGGACGAGGACTTCGACCGCATCATGGCCGTCAATGCGAAGGGCGTGTTCCTCTGCGGCCAGGTGGTCGCGCGCCACATGGTGGAGCGGGGCCGCGGCAAGATCGTGAACACCGCTTCCATCGCGGCCCGTCTCGGGATCCCGTACAGCGCCGCCTATGCCGCGAGCAAGGCGGCCGTCATGTCCCTCACCCGGTCGATGGCCGCGTCGCTCGCCAAGACCGGCGTCACCGTGAACGCCCTTGCCCCCGGCATGGTCGACACGGACATGTGGACGCTCATCGACGAGCAGACCGCGAAGCAGCGGGGGTTGGAGATCGGTGAGCCGAAGCGCCGGCGGATACGCAGCGTGCCGACTGGCCGGGCCGCGACCGCGCGCGACATCGCCGCCGTCGCCGGCTTCCTCGCCTCGGCCGCCTCCGACCACATGAACGGGCAGACCCTCAACATCGACGGCGGCGAGGTCATGAGCTGACTCCGTCCCGGGGAGGGGCGGCCGGGGACGGCGCGATCAGTCGGCGGCGGCGTGGCGCCCGGCGATGGCCTCCCGCAACCCTTCGAGGAGCCCTTCGATCCGGGAGACCCGATCGCTGAGGTCGGATACCCGGTCGCGCAGAACGGCCTGTCCCTGGCGCAACTCGCGGACATCTTCGCGCAGCGTGTCGATCTGCTTCTCGAGGCTCCGCGCGAGTCCGCGAATCAGCCGCACCATCAAGGCGGCAAGCGCGACACCGACCGTGGCGGTGCTGACGAGGATTGTGACGATCCCGGCGTCCATGCGAACGTCTCGCTTCAGTCCGCGGCGGCGTGGCGCCCGGCGATGGCCTCCCGCAGCCCTTCGAGGAGCCCTTCGATCCGGGAGACCCGATCACGGAGGCCGGCCTGTTCCTGCCGGAGCTCGCGGACATCGTCGCGCAGCGTGTCGATCTGCTTCTCGAGGCTCCGCGCGAGTCCGCGAATCAGCCGCACCATCAAGGCGGCAAGCGCGACGCCCACTGTGGCGGTGCTGATGGCGGTGCTGATGAGGACGGTGACGATCCCGGTGTCCATGGATGCATCGTACCACCCTGGTTTCATCCGAGCGTGCGGTCGAATGAAAAGCTTCAGATGAATCCAGGTTTCCCTTGGACCCCGTAAAATCGAGAAAATTCAAATTTGACGGAAAAACGACGACGGTGTGACGGGGCGAAATCCGATCTGCCTCGAGCCAAATCCCTATAATCCGCGGGCCGAATTCCTGCCCTCGACGAGGAAACACGCCCCGATGCGACTCTCCGAGCCCCGCGTTTCGCCCCTCGACCCCGATTCGCTGACGGACGAGCAGCGCGAGATCGCCATCAAGGCCTCGCCGCCCGAATCCGACCTCCTCAACATCACGAAGACCCTCGTCCGCCACCCGAAGCTCCTCAAGCGCTGGAACGTCTTCGCCGGCCACGTCCTCACCAAGTCCTCGCTCCCGCCCCGGGAGCGCGAGATCGCGATCTTGCGGATCGGGTGGCTCTGCCGGGCCGAGTACGAGTGGGCGCAGCACGTCGTCATCGGGCGGCAGTGCGGCCTCGAGGACGCGGACTTCGAGCGCATCAAGGCGGGACCGGACGCCCCGGGCTGGACCCCCCACGAGGCCGCGCTCCTCCGCGCGACGGACGAGCTCCACGAGGACTCGTTCATCGGCGACGAGACCTGGGCTGCGCTCGCCGCGACGTGGTCCGAGGAGCAGCTCATGGACTTCATCTTCGCGGTCGGGCAGTACCGCCTCGTGTCGATGGCCCTCAACACCCTCGGGGTCCGGATCGACCCCGGCCTCGAGGGCTTCTGAGCGAAGGCGCCTCGACCGCACGGTCGGCTC
>JAJECB010000519.1 GCA_022822245.1 Gammaproteobacteria bacterium | reverse complement strand
GACGGTGGCGTCGTCGAGCGCGACCCAGGCGGTGGTGATCGAGCGGTCCCGGCTCGGGATGAAGAACTCGTCCTGGTGCCACGCGTTCCCGGGCTCGCCGGGCGACTTGATGAAGAGCACCGAGTGCGCGCACTTGACGTTGGGCCCGATGAGGGCGCGGGTCACTTCGACGAGCCGCTCGTCGTGCAGCAGGCGCCTGAACGCGGGCGAGATCTTGTGGGCGACGTGGCACGCGATGTAGCGGCGGAGCACCGCTTCGTCCGGGTCGCGCGCGGATACGGGCTCGAGCCCGTCGAGGGGCCCGAGCTCGCCGCGGCAGATCCGGGTCGTCTCGGCGAGGAGCGCCTCGACCTCCGGGCGCGAGAACGCGTCGCGGACGACGAGGTAGCCGTCCTCGGCATAGTCGTTGGCAGTCACCGTGCCCTGCATTGCGCTCGTTCCGGAAAGCGGACCGCGAACAAGATACGCCGTTCCCCCGTGCCGGTGCACGTCAGCTCGGCTCTTCGGTCACGATGACGAAGCCGGCCTCGAGCGGGGTCAGGTGATGGAGCCGGATGAGCAGTATCGGGCTGTACACGACGAAAGACATCATGCAGAGGCAGAGGAGGAACGTCATCGCGAGGCCGCAGCCGACCGGATGGCGGAGGTCCGTGGCGTGGCTCGGCAGGAGTCGTGACCGGCCCGCGGCTGCGGTATCCCGCGCGGCGAGCTGTCACGGGCAAAGGCACCCCACCACCCGGTCGAAGGGTGCACGATTGCGGATGCGCTTGCTCCTCAACGATCATCGGCCCGAATGGGGCCCTCGCCCCACTACGACCCGGACTGCCCCGGCCGTATACTGATTCCGTGTCCTGTCGCTGAGCGTGCGAATGCCCGAGCGAATGCCCGCGGCCGGAACCGGCGGGTCCAGCCCGCTCCGAGTCGCCACGGTCACGCCCGTCGAGTAGCCGCGCCGGTTCCGGTCTGCCGTTGACATCCGACAACGGTACACGCGGGCGACACTTGTGGCCACGGGATGCGAACGCCAACTGGAGAGCCCCCATGACCTCGAGCAGCCGACGCTCCGGAATCAAGCTCAACCGACCGTTCGTCGGGATCCCCTCGTTCCTGCGGGCGCGGATCGAAACGGACCTCGACGCGCTCGACGCCGACATCGCCGTCTACGGGGTTCCCTTCGATGAAGGCTCGCCGTTCCTCGCGGGCTCGCGCATGGGGCCGCGCTCGATCCGCGAGCACTCCCTTCGCTTTGCCGCCTCCGATGCCGGGTTCCACGACCCGGAGACTGGGCGCACCTACCTCGCCCACGAGATGACGAACCGCACCATCGCCGATGTCGGCGACGTCGACGTGTGGCCGACCGATGTGAAGAGCACGTTCGACAACGCGGCCGACCTCACCCGGGCGGTTCTCGCCCGGGGGGCGCTGCCGGTGGTCCTCGGCGGCGACCACTCGGTCACCTATCCGATCGTCCGGGGGTACGAGGAAGAGGAGCCGGTGCACGTTATCCATTTCGACGCCCACATCGACTACGCGCCGTTCATCCACGACCTGCGCTTCACGAACATGCACGCGTTCCGCCACATCTCCCCGATGCGGCACGTGCTGAGCCTCGCCCAGGTCGGGATCCGCAGTATCCGGAGCGCGGGGTCGGAGATCCGGGACTCGGTCGACGACGGCAACCGGGTGATGACGATGGGCGAGTTCCACGCGGTGGGCCCGAAGGGCGTCGCCGAGGTGGTGCCGCGCGATGCGCGCACCTACGTGAGCATCGACATCGACGTCCTCGACCTGCCGCTCATCCCGGGGTGCGTGTCGGCCGAGCCGAACGGGATGAGCTACGCGGAGCTGCGCGACACCCTCGCCGCCATCGCCGAGCACTGCGAGGTGGTCGGGCTGGACCTCGTGGAGGTGAATCCGACCCTCGACGTGGGGACCGGCATCACCTCCTACCTCGCCGCGCACACCGTGCTCGAGTTCCTCGGCAACATCTGCCGCCAGCCCCGGTGGGAGCGGCACCGCGAGGCCCGCGCCGCGGCGCGCGGCAGTTGACTCCGGTGTATCTTCACCTGCCCGTGCCGCCAGGCGAGGTGAATGGCCGGTGAGAACCCTCCTGGGCCGGGCGGGTGTCCGGATCGACATCGACGCAGGCGGCGCGATCGAGCTCGTCGACCATCCGCTGGGCAGCAGGACCATCGACGAGACCGGGGAGAGGGCGAGGGCCGGGGGCCGGAGGGACGCTTCATGTACGACCTGCTGATTCGCGACGGACGCGTGGTCGACGGCACCGGCAACCCCTGGTTCCGGGCCGACATCGCGGTCAAGGACGGCTCGATCGCCGCCATGGGTCGGATCGAGGACCGGGCCGAGCGGGTCATCGACGCGGAAGGGCTGTACGTGGCCCCGGGGTTCATCGACGTGCACTGCCACGCCGACTTCACCGTCCTCGATCCGAACAATCCGCGTGACTTCAAGCTCCGCCAGGGGATCACCACGGAATGCGCCGGACAGTGCGGCGAATCGGCGGCCCCGGTCAATCCCGACACCCTCGATCTCCTCAAGGCCTACGTCGCCTTCGAGGCCCCGGTGGACGGCGTGCTGTCGTGGCGCTGGCGCACCTTCGACGAGTACCTCCGCGAGCTCGAATCGTTCGACATTCCCACCAACTTCGTCCCCATGGTGGGCCACGGCACGGTGCGCATCGACGCGATGGGCTTCGAGAACCGCCCCCCGACCGAGGCCGAGCTCGCCCGCATGAAGGCCACCGTCCGCGAAGCGATGGAGGCCGGCGCCTTCGGGTTCTCGGTCGGTCTCGCCTACGCACCCGGAGACTACGCGCAGAACGACGAGGTCATCGAGCTCGCAAGGGTCTCGGCCGCCCACGGGGGGATGTTCGGGACCCACATGCGCGACTACAGCGACCGCATCTTCGAATCGCTCGAGGAGACCTTCGAGGTCGGCCGGCAGGCGAGGCTTCCGGTGGTGATCTCCCACATCGGGGTCCAGGGCGAGGCGAACGTGGGGAAGATCGGCGAGGTCCTGGCCGCGATCGAGGGGGCGCGCGAGGAAGGGCTGGAGGTTGCCACGGACGTCTACCCCCTGGCGGCGGGCACGACGCTCCGCCTGCTGCTGCCGCACTGGGTGAGCGAGGGGAGTCTCGAGGAGCTCTTCCGGCGTCTGCGGGACCCCGATCAGCGAAGCCGGATGAAGGAAGCGATGGTCGCGGAGACGGCCCGGATCGCCGCCGACACCGCGGTCAGCCGCTGGGACGAAGTACGCCTCGCACGGGTCCTGAGCGAATCCAACCGCGACTATCAGGGGCTCACCATCGCCGAGATCAGCCGGCGCAAGGGCACCGATCCCGAGACCACGGTGATGGACCTCGTGCTGGAAGAGCGCTGTCAGGCCACGATGTACCGTATCTTCAAGCAGACCGACGACCTGGCGACGGCGGTGGTGCATCCGCTGACGATGATCGAGACCGACGCGATGGGGTTCGTGGAAGGCAACCCCTCGATCGGGCAGTACGGGTCGTTTCCGAGGGTCCTCGGCTACTACGTACGGGAGAAGAAGCTGCTTCGCCTCGAGGAGGCGGTGCGCAAGATGACCTCCTATGCGGCGCAGACCATGGGTCTCAGGCGCAAGGGATTGCTGCGCGAGGGGGCCGACGCCGACATCACGATCTTCGATCTCGACACCGTGACCGCCGCCCTCGACGGCAACAAGTGCTACCCGAGGGGCATCGAGTACGTGGCGGTCAACGGGCAGGTGGTCGTGGACCGCGGCCGCCACGACGGTGCCATGGCGGGGCGGGTCGTCAGAAGGGAGCGCACGGGGGTGACTCGCGCCGGGACTCCCGGAGACTGACTTGCGTGTGTTCACGTTATCGCGCCCCATCCACGACGAGTGCGAAGAGCCGCAGGTCGGAGTGGCGAAACGGAATAAGACATCTAGTGACAAGGGTGGGCCGTGGGCCGCAACGGTCGGATTAAGCGG
>JAJECB010000415.1 GCA_022822245.1 Gammaproteobacteria bacterium | reverse complement strand
CTTCAGGATGCTCCACGGCGGGCGGATCCCCGAGGGCATCCTGCGCACCGTGGTCCCCGCCGCTCCCGATGCGTGGATCACCGCCCTCGAGCGCTGGGGCACCCTGACGTTCGGGGACTGTGCCGCCGCGGCGATTCGCCTCGCCAGTGAAGGCTTTGCCACGTATCCCCTCCTGTGCGACTGGATCGCGCACGAGGTCGATTCGATTCGGCATTGGCCGGGAAACGCCGCCATGTACCTGCCCGAGGGACGGCCGCCCCGGGTTGGCGAGGTGCTGAAGCACGAGGACCTCGCCCGCACCCTCCAGTTCCTCGTCGATGAGGAGCGGGCACACGCCGAGCGCGGCCGATCGCCGGGCCTCGCGGCGGTGCGCCGGGCCTTCTACGAGGGCGACATCGCCGGGTGCATCGCGGCCCACCAGACGGAGAACGGCGGACTGCTGACGGCCCGTGACATGGCGCGCTTCCGGGTGGGCATCGAGACTGCGGTCTCCACCACGTTCGGCTCGGTCGAGGTCTGGGGATGCGGACCGTGGTGTCAGGGCCCGATGCTGCTTCAGGCCCTCGACATCCTGGAGGGCGTGGACCTCGAGGCCATGGGCCACAACTCGGTGGCCTATCTGCACACCCTGGCGGAAGCCATCAACCTCGCCGCCGCCGACCGCCATGGCTACTACGGCGATCCCCGTTTCGTCGACGTGCCCATCGAGACGCTGCTTTCCAAGCGCTACGCGGCCGGACGCCGCGCGCTCATCCGCTCCGACCGGGCCTTCGGACGGATGCCGCCGCCCGGAGCCGTCGACGGCCACGCACCCGGTCCCGGTCCGTACGACGCGGATAGCCCGGCGCGGACTGCGCCTGGGGCAAGCTCACCGGTTGGCGCCGACCGATTGGACACTTCCCACGTCTGCGTCGTCGACCGTTTCGGCAACGCGTTTTCCGCCACCCCGAGCGACAGCGGGCTCCAGGCTCCGATCCCGCCCGGCCTCGGTTTCGTCCCCTCTCCGCGGGGCGGGCAAGCCTGGACCGATCCCCGGGCGCCCGCCTCCGTCGCCCCCGGCAAGCGGCCGCGGCTCACCCCCAACCCGGCCATCGCCATCCGCCGCGGCGAGATGCTGATGCCGTTCGGAACTCCCGGCGCCGACGTTCAGACTCAGATGATGCTGCAGGTGTTCCTCAACATCGAAGTGTTCGGGATGGACCCGCAGAGCGCGGTGGAGGCCGAGCGAATCGCCAGCCACAACTTCCCCGACACGAACGACCCGCACGATCACGTGCCCGGAAGCCTGTGGCTCCAGGGGAGCCTGAATCCCGCAACCGGCGAAGCCCTTACGGCGCTCGGGCACCGCGTTGACTGGTATCCGGAACGGGGCCCGGCCAACATCTCCCCCGACATCAGCGGTGTCTGCGTCATTCGCAAGGACCTCGCGTCCGGCGTGATGACGGGCGGGGCGGACCCCCGGCGGCCGGCCTACGGCATCGGCCGGTAGGAGATGACAATTCCGCCCCATCTCCTCTCCGAAGGGGCCTCTCCGCCTTCTTCGCAAACGTACGGCCCGGGGGTCGCCCTCGCCCCGTCGGGTCGGATGGAAATCGGACGACCGGAGGAGCTCATGCTGGCGAAAACAGCCACTTCAACCCCCTGGCGGCCCTGCCTCCGCGGCACGCGCCACATGGTGGTTTGCGGCCATCCCATGGCCGCCCAGGCCGGACTCGCGGTGCTCGAAGGCGGCGGCAACGCGGTCGACGCGGGCGTCGCGGCCGGGGTCGCGCTCGGCGTGCTGGAGCCCGGGTACGTCGGCTTCGCCGGCGTCGCACCCATCCTCGTCCGCATGGCTGGCACGGGCGAGGTAACCACGTTGAGCGGCCTCGGTCCCTGGCCCCGGGCGGCGTCGTGCGACTACTTCCACGAGCACCACGCGGGGGAGATCCCGGTCGGACTCCTGCGGTGCGTGGTCCCCGGGGCGCCCGACGCCTGGATCACCGCCCTCGAACGCTTCGGCACGCTCACCTTCGGCGAGGCGGCGTCGGCCGCGATCCAGTTCGCCCGGGACGGTTTCCCGGTCTACCCCATGCTCGCTCAGCAGATCCGCGAGCACCGCGGCACCTTCGCGTCGTGGCCCACGAGCGCCGCCGTATACCTGCCCGGAGGGGAGCCCCCGCGCGTCGGCGACCGGCTCGTGCAGACGGACCTCGCCGCGAGCCTCCAGTATCTCGCCGACGAGGAGCGGGCAAAGGGGAGCGGCGACCGGAATGCAGGTTTGCGGGCGGCGCGCGATGCCTTCTACCGGGGTGACATCGCGCGCGCGATTGCCCGCTTCCATGGGGAGAACGGCGGCCTCGTGACCGAAGAGGATCTTGCCCGGTTCCGCGTGGGGGCGGAGCCCCCCGTCCGAACCCGGTTCGGCGATCTCGACGTATACGGCTGCGGGCCATGGTGCCAGGGCCCGATGCTGCTCCAGGCCCTCAACGTCCTCGACGGAATGGACCTCGGGGCCATGGGTCACAACACCCCCGGCTACCTGCACGCCCTCGCCGAGACGATCAGGCTCGCGGCCGCGGACCGCGACGCGTACTACGGCGATCCGAAGTTCGTGTCGGTGCCCATGAACGCCCTGCTCGACAGGGGCTATGCGGCCGAACGCCGAGCGATGATCCGCGAGCGGGAGGCCTGGCCCGACCAACCGCCCCCCGGGAAGGTGGACGGCGTCCCGTGGCCCGGGCCGGGCGGGCCCGCGCCGGTGGGCGATTCGCCGGAGGCCCTGAGCGCCGCCGACACCTCCTACGTTTGCGCCGTCGACGGGGACGGCAACGCGTTCTCGGCCACGCCGAGCGATGGCTCCACCAACCACCCGCTCGTGCCCGGAACGGGGCTCTTCTGCTCCCCCCGCGGCATCAGCGCCTGGACCGATCCCGAACACCCGTGCGCCGTCGCTCCGGGGAAGCGGCCGCGGCTCACCCCCAATCCCGCTCTCGCGGTGCGCGAGGGGGGCTTCGTCATGCCCTTCGGGACCCCGGGCGGCGACGTGCAGGTCCAGGCCATGCTCCAGGTGCTGCTCAACGTCGCCCTGTGGGGCATGGACCTGCAGACGGCGGTGGAAATGCCGCGCATCGCCTCGTACGGCTTCCCCTCGTCCTTCTGGCCGCACGAGACCCTGCCGGGCCGACTCCAGGCGGAGTCCCGCATGCATCCGGAGGTGGTGCCGGCGTTGGCGGAGCTGGGACACGATGCCCGATGGTGGCCGGACTGGACGTACCTTGCAGGCTCGGTCTGCGCAATCCGCCGCGATACGCGGAGCGGCGTGCTGGAGGGCGGAGCCGATCCGCGCCGCGCCGCCTACGCCGCGGGCTGGTGATGAGGCTTGGGAGTCGTCCGGCGCGGGTGCCTCACGCCAGGAGGTCGGGGCGGTATTTTGCGAGGCGGTCGGGGTCGACGGTCACGCCGAGACGGGTCCGTCCGGGACGTCGAGCGGAACAACCTCCCCGTCCACGACGAGAAACGCATGAAGGAGGCAATCCTCCCAAGTGCAGGGGTATCGCGGAGATCCCGGACACGTTGCCCTTCTCGGCGCAGGGCACACGCGGCCGAAGCCGGTGAAGCGCGGGGTAGCGTGAGAATGGCGAAGCCCCTCCTCTCCATCGCCGACCTGCACGTGCGCTTCCGCACGAGCGGCGAGGCGGTCGAGGCGGTCCGCGGGGTCTCGCTCGAGGTGGGCCGCGGCGAGTCGGTCGCTCTCGTCGGGGAGAGCGGGTCCGGCAAGTCGGTCACCGCCCTGTCCGTCCTCCGGCTCCTTCCCTATCCGCAAGCGTGGCATCCCGGCGGGCGCATCGAGTTCGACGGCGAGTCCCTCCTCGACGCGCCCCCGGCGACGATGCGGGCGCTCCGAGGGCGACGCATGTCGATGATCTTCCAGGAGCCGATGACGTCCCTCAATCCGCTCCACACGGTCGAGAAGCAGGTTCGCGAAGCCCTCCGCCTCCACCAGTCGATCGGCGCCTCGGCGGCCCGGGAGCGGGTCCTCGAGCTGCTCGAACTCGTCCACCTCCGCGATGCCGAGCTTCGCCTCGCCTCCTATCCGCACCAGCTCTCCGGCGGCCAGCGCCAGCGGGTCATGATCGCGATGGCCCTCGCGAACGACCCCGATCTCCTGATCGCGGACGAGCCCACCACTGCGCTCGACGTGACCATCCAGGCCCAGATCCTCGAGCTTCTCCGGGAGCTGCGGGAACGGCTCGGAATGGCGCTCCTCCTCATTACCCACGACCTCGGAATCGTGCGCAAGATGGCCGACCGGGTCTACGTCATGAACTCCGGAAGCATCGTCGAGTCCGGGCCGATGCGCCGGGTGTTCGACGCCCCGGAGCATCCCTACACCCGCCACCTCCTCGCCGCCACCCCGGGCGGAGAGGCCGACCGCGCCCCGCCGGAGGCCGACCGGGCGATGCAGGTCGAGCGGCTCAAGGTCTGGTTCCCCATCCGGCGCGGGATACTCCGGCGCACCGTGGGCCACGTCCGGGCGGTGGACGGGGTCTCCCTGGAGGTCCGAGAGGGCGAGACGGTGGGCGTGGTCGGCGAGAGCGGCTCGGGGAAGACCACCCTCGGGCTCGCCATGCTGAAGCTCCAGGCGAGCGAAGGGCAGATCGCGTTCCTGGGAAAACCCATCGACGCGCTCCGCTCGCGCGCCCTGCGCCCGCTGCGGCGCGAGATGCAGATCGTCTTCCAGGACCCCTACGGCAGCCTCAGCCCACGGATGTCTGTCGGCCAGATCGTCGAGGAGGGGCTCCGGGTGCACGATGTCGGGGGCGGCGCGGCGGAACGCGAGGCCCTCATCGTGGAGGCGCTCGACGAGGTCGGGCTCGACCCCGACTCCCGCCACCGCTATCCGCACGAGTTCTCCGGCGGCCAGCGCCAGCGCGTCGCCATCGCCCGGGCGATCGTCCTCAAGCCACGCTTCGTCGTGCTCGATGAGCCGACCTCGGCCCTCGACGTCTCCGTCCAGGCCCAGATCGTGACCCTGCTCCGGTCACTCCAGACCCGGTACCGACTCGCCTACCTCTTCATCAGCCACGACTTGCGCGTCGTCCGGGCAATGAGCCACGAGGTGCTGGTGATGCGGGATGGTTCGGTCGTGGAACGGGGCCCCGCGGCCCGGATCTTCCGCGAGCCGCACGAGCCCTATACGCGCGCCCTCGTCGCCGCCGCATTCGACCTCGAGTCGGCGGGCGCGGGGGTGATTGGCGAGTAGCCGCGCAAGTTGGCGCCCGGCGGGTCGCGCGGTGGCGGAAAGACCCGGTGCATCATGATCGGGCGCGCAGCTCGCCGGCGAGCGCACGAACGCTGATTGCCTCCAGGGTTTCCGAGAGCGGGTAGCGGTCGTCGCCAGCGTGCACGACGAAGGCACGCGCTGGCCCGAGGTCCGCGCAGGCAAGACGGAAGCCGGGCCCGATCCGGGCGGACAGCGAACGCTTGATCTCGATTGCCCAGCGAGTACCGTCGTTGTGCTCGATCACGAGGTCGATCTCGGCGCCGGCACTCGTCCGGTAGAAGTACGGCGTTGCGCGAGGCGGCAGGACGGAGACCAGTGTCTCGATGACGTGCCCTTCCCAGCTCTCGCCGATCACCGGATGCCCGGCGAGCTGCTCCAGCGACATGATGCCGAGGAGGGCATGCACCAGGCCGCTGTCCCGCACGTAGACCTTGGGCGACTTCACGAGACGCTTGCCGACGTTGGCGTGCAGGGGAGGCAGCCGGCGCACCAGCAGCAGATCCACCAGGAGATCGATGTAGCGGGTCACCGACTGCGCGCTCACTTCCAGCGCTCTGGCGAGCACCGAGGCGTTCAGCACCGTCCCCTGACGGTGTGCGAGCATAGTCCACAGCCGCTCCAGCGTGGTGGCGGGCACGCGCGGGCCGAACGCCGCTACGTCACGCTCCAGATAGGTGCGGATGAAATCCCTGCGCAACGCCAGACTGTCCTGGTCGCTCCCGGCCAGGTAGCTGTCGGGAAAGCCGCCACGCAGCCACAGACGTTCGCGCGACGGCCGGGCGTCTTCCACTTCGAGCGCGGAGAGCGGCGCCATGTCGATGTACGCGATGCGCCCGGCCAGCGTCTCGCCCGATTGCCGCAGCAAGTCGATCGACGCCGAACCCAATACGAGGAACCGACCCTTGCCCTTCCCTCGGCGCCGGCCTCGGTCGATTACGCCGCGTAGCGTCTGGAACAGCTCCGGCATCCGGTGGATCTCGTCGAGAATGACGAGTCGATCTTCCGCGTTGTCGAGAAACAATGTGGGCTCGGCGAGCCGGTTGCGGTCGTCACGGTCCTCGAGATCGAGATAGAGCGCATCCTGCGACCGGGCGATCTCCAGCGCGAGCGTCGTCTTGCCGACCTGCCGCGGCCCGATGAGGGCCACCGCAGCCTGGCGGTTGAGGGCACTTACGATGTCGGGGGCGATGATTCGCGGAAGCATCCTTGCAATTTATCCACGCTCTGGACAATTTACAAGGTAAATCATCGGTCTCGAAATTTCATGATCCGGGGTGGCATCGGAGCCGTGCGACGGCGAAGGCCCACCCCGCAAAACCAAGGAGGGAATGCCGGATTCGGGCACGCTCGAGCACAGCGGGCGCCTGCCGCACCCGTCGCGCCCGGCTCCGATCGTCGACGCCGCTTGGCTCCGGTCAGCGATTCCACCAGGGGAGGTCGGAGAACGCCCTCAGGTCGACCTCGTGCGTCCAGGCGGAACGATGCTGGTGGGCGAGATGGAAATAGGTGTCGGCGATGGCGGTCGGGAGGATCAGGCCGTCATGCTCCATCCCCCGTTCCTCGCGAAGCTTCCGGAACGCCTCCGGTCCGAGCATCTTGCCCAGGGTGTCGGGTGCATCCACCATGCCGTCGATGACGATGTGGACGACGTGAATGCCCTTGGCGCTCAACTCGGCGTTGAGGGTCTGGCAGAGCATCCGCCGAGCCGCCATCGCCGCCGCGTGCGAATGCTGCGCGGCGTTGCCCCGCATCGCGGCGGTGGACGCGGTCACCAGGATCGTCCCCTTGCCCCGCTTCTCCATGTGCGGGCAGACGCTCACCGCGGTGCGGAACAGGGCGAAGGTCGCCATGCGCCAGCCCCGCTCGAACACCTTGTAGCTCGTATCGCCAAGCGCCCGGTCGCCGACCTGGGCCCCGAGGTTGAAGACCACGACCTCGATCGGACCGATGTTCGCCTCCACGTCGGCCACCCGCTCCTCGATGCTGTCGGGTTCGACCGCATTCAGCAGGAAGCCCGTCGCGTTGCCCCCCTCGCTCTCGATGTCCGCGACGAGGCGGTCGAGCCCTTCCTGATCGGTTCGCCGGCAGAGGACCGCGTGGTAGCCCTCGCGGGCGAAGCGTTTGGCGACCGTGCCGCCGATTCCGGCGCCGGCGCCGATCACGAGACAGACTGGCTGCATGGACCTGTGGCTCCCGTTGGATTCATGAATGGACGGGCCTCCGGCCCCGCACGACGCTCACCCCAACGCCGGGTTCACTCGGGCCGGGCGATGGAGAGATGTCGGAACACGTCCTTTCCCGCCCATTATCGTTCCGAATCGGAGCGTGTGCGAAAGGGAAGGCCGACCCCGGCCGCACCCGCTTCCGCACTCGGCACGGACGGGACACGGGTGGTCCGCCCCGGCGGACGGGGGGCAGGCCGGTCGTCCGGCGGCGCTCGCTCCGTGCGGGGGCTGCGCCCCGTCAGGTGGATTTCACCTTGAGCTTCGCGCGCAGGCGCTGCACGTAGAATCGGGCCGCGGGCGCGCGCGGATGCACCTCGAGTGTCGCCTCGAACGCGCGGAGCGCACCGAGCTCGTCCCCCTTGGCGAGATGGAGAAGCCCGAGGCCCGACAGGGCGCCGAAGTGACGGGGCTCGAGGGCGAGGGTGCGCTCCACGTCCTCGATCGAGGCGTCGAACTCACCCGCGAGGTAGCGGGCGGTGGCGCGCTTGTTCCAGCCCTCGGCGAACTCCGGCGCGAGGTCGATGACCCGACCGAACGTGGCGATGGACTTGCGAAGACGCCCCGAGCCCATCTCCTCGATGCCCGTCTCCATCAGGCGGTCCACGTCCTCGCGACCGCTCTCGTGCCAGAGCATCCAGATGAACCGCTCGGCGTACCCGATTCGGTCCGGGGTCGTCGCGCTTCGCAGGACCTCGAAGAGGGGCGTGAGGCGGGGGTCGGTCTGGTCCGCGGCCGCGGGGGCCGGAAGTACGAGGAGCGCGAGCGCCGCCGTCCATCCGATGTGTGGCTTCCCGTAACGTGACTTCATGGGTTCGACCCTCCGTCGACCAGGGAGCACCGGGACGAGGGTAGGCCGATTTCGAGTCCGGCGCCACCCGCCGCCGCCGTGACCGTCCGGCCGGGCCCGGAACGATGCCGCCGGGGCATTCCGCGGCCGGGCGGCCCGTTCGCGCCCCGGCGTGGCCGAGGCGGCTCCGG
>JAJECB010000505.1 GCA_022822245.1 Gammaproteobacteria bacterium | reverse complement strand
ACCGGGCGGCTCGCGAAGTCCCGGACGGTGCGCCGGCGTGCGAGCTCCGCGTGGAACTCGCGCGCCCGCGCCGCCATCTCGTCTTCCGGATACTCCCGGTAGCCCGCGAGCGGCACGAAGGGATGCGTGCTCACCTCAGTCTCCATCCATCGGGACCTCCACCTCCGCCTCGGACTCGGCGCAGGCGAATACCTCCCTCCCGGCCGCTCGGAGGTCGATGTCCCGGAGCACCGGGTCGCTCGCGACCGCCACCTCGTTCTCGATGAGGGTCCCGCACCCGGGGCACGAGAACTGGCGGAACTCGATGTCGTCGTTGATGAAGTCGCGGGGCTCGCCGATGAGCGGGTTCGACGTGGAGATGTGCCGGTCCTCGCGGTTGCAGCCGAGCTTGTAGTTGTCCTCGATCCCGCCGAGCGCCGTGCCGCACCGGGCGCACGCCCAGAACGCGCCGCGCTCGTCGCGCTTCGCGTGCAGGTAAGGGGTGACCTCGTGAACGAGGGTGCCCTCGCGCCTGGCATCGCGGCGGCCGAGCCTTGCCACCCGCTCCGCCCGCAGTCCCTTCCGGCGCCGGGCGGTGGCCTCGGCGTCCACCCGGCCGGTCTCTTCGTCGAGCACCGCCGCGTAGATGTCGCGGGCCGCCCCCTCCGTGATCGCGAAGTTGTCGAGGTCGGCCTGGACCGCCTCCGGGGCGCGCTCCGCCGGATCGCCGAACCCTCCGCCCCCGCACCAGCGCACCGCGTACACGTCGGAGGCGCGTTGCGTCAGGTTCTGCTGGCGGAGCTCGAGGTGGACCGGCGTCCCCTCCACCTCGTCGATGTCTTCCGGCATCTCCGCCCGGGCGAACCGCTCGCCGATGTCGCTCCCGGTGACGTAGGCGTACCGGTTGGTGGTCGAGGGATAGCCGCCCATGAGTCCCGGCGAGGTGGGCGCCGCGTTCCCCGACGACAGGGTGTCCTGCACGATCTCCTCGGTGTTGTGGGGAATGAAGCAGCTCTCGGCGGACATCCCGCCCCGGAAGCGCCCCGCCCCGCCCGAGTCCGGCAGCTCCTTGCGGTACAGGAACAGCACCGGGAAGCTCTGCTCGGTGTGCTCGACGTTCGGGAGCTGGCAGATGGGGGTGCGGACCTGCCCCCCCGTGTTGATGCCGTCCGCGTGCGCGAAGGCGCCGATCGCCCCGCCGATCGGGTCGACCAGGATGTACCCGTAGCGCTCGCCCCACTGGTCGATGCCCCGGAACACGGTGCACGGCCACTGGCTGGTCCCGCCGATGCACATGATGTCGCGCCGCATCTCCGGGTCCGCGTGGATCATCTTCGAGAGCGCGTTGTAGGCCGGGTAGAGGGATATCTCCATCGCCTGGATCGGGGCGGTGGAGACCGACCCCGGGAAGTTCGCGCAGTTGAAGGTGCCGGGGGTGGGGTTGAAGTCGATGTGGCGGAGCGCGCCGCCGACCGCGAAGTACTGGTCCCAGCACAGGAGCTCGTTGATCGCCACCATCACCGAGCCCCGCCACCCCGAGAAGGTGGCGTTCATCGCCCCGTCCTGGGGGGCGCTCCCGTGGTTCTCGAAGGTGAGGCGGCTGCCTTCCTTGCGCACCGTGAGCACCACCCGGTGGGTGCGGCGGTCGCCCGGCCGGCACGACTCGACGTAGGTCCGCTCCTGCCACTCGCCGTCGGGGAGCCGGGCCATCTTGTCGAGGAACGCCTTCTCCGCGTTGTCGATGATCCGCTTCATCACCCCCTTGACGGTCGCCGGCCCGTAGCGATCGACAAGGGCCGCGATGCGCGCCTTCGCCGTCGTGTTGCCGGCGAGCTGGGCGCGGAAATCGAGGGCCACCATCTCGGGCTTGCGCGACGCCCGGAGGTAGATCTCCTCGATGTCGCGCCGGATGACGTTGCCCTCGACGATCTTGACCGGCGGGATGAGGATTCCCTCGTCGTAGGCGCTCTCCGCGGCCGGGCAGAAGCTGCTCGGGGTGATCCCCCCGATGTCGTACTGGTGAAGGCAGTTCGTGACCCAGCAGAAGAGCTCGTCCTCGTGGAACACCGGGCAGATGAGCATCACGTCCTGCTGGTGGGCGGCGCCCACCCAGGGGTCGTTCGCGAGGAACATGTCCCCGTCGCGGATCCCGGGGTTCTCGCTCCGGTGCTCGAGGATCCACTTCACCTGGGTGTCGGTGACCCCGGACATGTACTGCATGTAGGGGCCGAAGTACACGAACTCGGCGTCCTCGGTGAGGATCGAGGGGTTGAGGTCGAGGGCGTACATCGCGACCGGAGACCCCGACACCTTCTGGATGGTGGTGCCGTGCTCCTCGTTCACGTGCCAGAGGTTGTGGCGGATGACCTCGAAGGTCACCGGGTCGAGGTCCTCGGACCAGTCCCGGTGAAGCTTGAGCGCCTCCGCGATCCGGAGCGCCTCGGGCGGAACGTAGGGGTAGTGCTTCCCGTCGAATCGGACGTCCTGCATCTCGCTGATTCGAAGCATGTTCGTCGCCTCCATCCGAATTCGTCCTCCGCCGCTGCGCGCGCTTCCCCGTCGCCTCCTCGCTGCCTCCCCGCCGTTCCGCGCGCCTACTGCGCCTGGTGCGCGTTCGCGCGGCCGGGGTCCGGGTCCGGATTCGCGCCGCCGGGAAAGAGCTCGAAGTTGCCGTAGGCGTCCATCCGCAGGGTCTGTCCCGGGTGCACCACCGCCGTCGTGGTGTCGAGCTCCACGATGGCGGGGCCCTCGAGCGCGTTCCCCGGCACGAGCCGGTGGCCGTCGTAGATGGGCGTGTCGAGGCGGCCGGGCAGGCCGTCGCCGCGGTCCGCGCCTCCCCCGGCGCCGTTCGCGCCTCCCTCGCCACGGGCCTTGCCTCCCGCTGCGGCGACCGCCGGCGGCGCGCCCGCCGCGGTCCCCGCGATGCGCGGCCAGTAGACCGAGCGGCGCCCGAGGCCTGCCTCTCCGGGGATGTCCGGGGTCAGGTCCTCGCGGCGCACGAAGGAGGGCTTCGGCGTCGCGGCGGACGCCCGGCACCTCGCGGTCACGATCTCGAGGCGCGCCCCCGCGAGCGACGACCCGCTCCCGTAGAGCCGTTCGTAGAGGGCGGTGAACCGCTCCGGGAGGCGGTCGAACTCGCCGCCCCCCACCGGCATCTCGTCGAGCCCCACCTCCACCTCGTTGATCTGGCCCTTGTGCCGCATGTCGAGGGCATAGCGGAAGCGGTGTCGTTCGCGCGGCAGCCCGTCCGCGAGGAGCTGCGTCTCCGCCTGCCCGCGAAGCGACGCGAGGAGGTCGTTGACCCGGGCGCGGTCGAAGGGCGACGCCATGATGTCCACCTGCTCGTAGATGTGGAGGAGGTCGACCGACGCCGCCCCGAACGCGCACCACACCGAGGCGGTGGCCCGCTGCGGAATGACCACCTTGGAGACTCCGAGCTCCGCCGCGAACACCCCCGCGTGGGCCGGCCCCGCCCCGCCGAACGCGAACACCACGAAGTCCCGGGGGTCGAAGCCCTTCTGGATCGTCGCCTTGTGGATGAGGTCCGCCATCTGGAACTCGACGATCTGGGTGATCCCGGCCGCGCATGCGTCGACGTCCATCCCGAGCCGGTCCGCCACCCGCTCGATGGCGCGCCGGGCGGCGGGGAGGTCGAGCCGCATGGTGCCGCCCGCGAAGTTGTCGGGGTTGAGGCGTCCGAGCACCAGATCCGCGTCCGTCACCGTGGGCACGTCGCCGCCCCGGCCGTAGCAGACCGGGCCGGGCTCGGCCCCGGCGCTCTCCGGGCCGACGCGGAGGGTGCCCGTCACCTCGTCGATCCGGACCATGCTCCCGCCGCCGCTCCCGATCGCCTGGATGTCCACCTTCGGCAGGTAGTACTCGTACTGGTGCACCTTGCTCCGGAACGAGTAGGCGGGCTCGCCGCCGTGGATGACCCCGATATCGAACGAGGTGCCGCCCATGTCGGTGGTGATTACGTTCTCGTAGTCCATCGCCCCGGCCGAGTGCCGCGAACCCATCACCCCCGCGACCGGCCCCGAGTCGAGGGTGAGGAGCGGCGAGCGGCGCGCGACCTCGACGGGGATGGTGCCGCCCGCGGCTTGGGTGATCTGGAGCGGGGCGCCGTATCCCGCTCGCGCGAGCCGCCCCTCGATGTCCGCGAGATAGCTCGTGGTGACCGGCCCCACATAGGCGTTGAGGCACGAGGCGGTGGTTCGCTCGTACTCGCCCCACTTGGGCACGAGCTCGTGGGAGCAGGTGACGAAGAGGCCCGGGGCGAGGTTGCGGGCGATGTCCTTGACCCGCCGCTCGTGCGCGGGCTCGAGGAACGACCAGAGGAAGCAGATCGCGATCGCCTGCACGTCCTCGGCGATGAGCTCGCGAATGGACGCCTCGGCCTGCGCCTCGTTGAGGGGCACCACGACCTGCCCGAAGCAGTCCACGCGCTCGGAGACGCCGCGAATGAGCCGCTTCGGCACGACCGGGCTCGGCTTCCGGCTTTCCGGGATGTGCACCACCTGGCGCACCTCGCGGCCGTCGAGCCCGCGCGAGCCCCGCATGATGTGGATGACGTCGTTGTGCCCGCGGGTGGTGACGAGGCCGACCCGGGCGCCCCGCTTCTGGACGATCGCGTTCGTGCCGACGGTGGTGCCGTGGGATACGAGCGAGGTGTTCGCGAGAAGCTCCCGGACCGGCTGCCCGACCTTGCCGGCCGCCGCTTCGAGCGCGTGCATGAGGCCCTCGGCGAAGTCGTCCGGTGTCGAGGGCGCCTTGGCGCTCACCACCCGGCCCCCGTCGTCGACGATCACGCAGTCGGTGAACGTTCCCCCGATGTCGAGGCCGCAGAGATACTGGGACATGGGCTCGGCCGCGGGGCTCCCTTCGGCATCGAACTGGTTCGCGGCCGGCTCGCCGCTTCGCCGGACTCTATCACCATCCACCATCGCGTCGAGGGGCCGGTACGACGCGGGTGGATCGCCGGCACGAGCGGTGCCCGACGCCGCCCCGGTCATTGCATCGAGGGGAGCGGGGCGGTAGGTTTGCCGCCGGTCGGCTGGTTGGCCCGTTGGCCCGTCGGCCGGCCGGCCGGCCGGAACCCGCCGCGGGTTCCGGAGACGGTTCCGGTCGAAGTTGGCGCGGAGGCGCCGCCGGCGGTCTCGCGGCCGCCACCCCGGAGGATGCACGATGGCGATGTCGGACCTGCCCCGCACGATGACGGCTCTTGCGAGTCACCGCCCGCCGCCGCCCGGCCGCGGGGCGCCGGCCGGGGTACGAACCTGATGGCGGGGGGCCGCCCTCCGGGGCCGGGCGACGTGGCGACCCCTGGCGCCGCCACGGGCGATTCGGTACCCGCGAACCGGCGGGGCCGCCGGCGGGGGCGGACGACGCCCAAGGGCCGGCAGGTCGACCCCGCCGCGTGCGAGGACATCCGCGGCCTCATTGGCGGCGGGCCGCACCGGCGCGACCACCTCATCGAGCACCTGCACCTCGTCCAGGACCGTTTCGGGGCCCTCCACGCCCGGCATCTCGCGGCCCTCGCGGCCGAGTACCGCCTCTCCCAGGCGGAGGTGTACGAGGTCGCCACGTTCTACGCCCACTTCGACATCGTGGCGGACGGCGCCGCCCCCCCGCCTCCCGTCACCGTGCGGGTGTGCGACAGCCTCTCGTGCGAGCTCGCGGGCGCCGTCCCGCTCATGGCCGCCCTGGAGGAGGGGCGCCCGGACGGGGTGCGCGTGGTCCGGGCCCCCTGCATGGGGCGCTGCGACACCGCGCCCGTTGCGGAAGTCGGTCACCACCACATCGACCGCGCGACGGCGGAGTCCGTTCTCGCGGCGGCCGCGGCGGGGGATACCCACCCCCACGTACCCGACTACGAGGACTACGACGCCTACGTCGAGAGCGTCGGGTATGCGGTGCTCGAGGACTGCCGGGCGGGGCGCCGCACGGTGGACCAGGCAGTCGAGACCCTGAACGAGGCCGGCCTTCGCGGGCTCGGGGGGGCCGGCTTCCCGACCGGCCGCAAGTGGAGCATCGTCCGCTCCTATCCCGGCCCGCGTCTGATGGCGGTGAACGCCGACGAGGGGGAGCCCGGCACCTTCAAGGACCGGTACTACCTCGAGCGCCGCCCCCACCAGTTCCTGGAGGGGGTGCTCATCGCCGCGTGGGCGGTGGAGGCGGAGACGGTCTACATCTACCTCCGCGACGAGTACCCGGCGGCGCGCGAGATCCTCGAAGCCGAGATCGCGCGCCTCGAGCGCGAGGGCCGGGCCGGCCCGCACCGCCTCGAGCTCCGGCGGGGGGCGGGGGCCTACATCTGCGGCGAAGAGTCGTCGATGCTCGAATCGATCGAGGGCAAGCGCGGCCTTCCGCGCCACCGTCCGCCCTATGTGGCCGAGGTGGGCCTCTTCGGGCGACCGACCCTGGTGCAGAACGTCGAGACCCTGTACTGGGTGCCCGAGATCCTCGCCCGCGGGGCCGACTGGTTCGCGGGGGCGGGGAAGGGCGAGGCGAAGGGCCTTCGCAGCTACTCGGTCTCGGGGCGGGTGCGCGAGCCCGGGGTCAAGCTCGTGCCGGCCGGCACCACCGCGCGCGAGCTCGTCGAGGAGCACTGCGGCGGGATGCTGGAGGGGCACGCGTTCCGGGGCTACCTTCCGGGCGGCGCGTCGGGCGGGATCCTCCCCGCGTCGATGGCGGACCTTCCCCTCGAGTTCGGGTCCCTCGAGAAGCACGGATGCTTCGTCGGATCGCACGCGGTGGTGATCCTGAGCGACCGCGACGACATGGGCGCGGTCGCCCTCAACCTCCTCCGCTTCTTCGAGGACGAGAGCTGTGGGCAGTGCACCCCGTGCCGGGTCGGCACCGAGAAGGCGGTCCGGCTGATGGAGCGCCCGAGTTGGGACGTGCCCCTCCTCGAGGACGTCAGCCGGACGATGGCCGACGCCTCGATCTGCGGCCTCGGGCAGGCCGCCGCCAATCCACTCCTCAGCATCCTCAAG
>JAJECB010000296.1 GCA_022822245.1 Gammaproteobacteria bacterium | reverse complement strand
ATGCCGGCGCCGGCCGATGCGCCGACCGCCGCTCCCGCCCCGGCGCCGGCCGCCCCTGAATTCCCCCGCGCGCGGTCCACAACGGGAGGCAACCCATGAAGATCAGGATCGACATCGACTGTTCGCCGGAAGAGGCGCGGGCGTTCCTCGGATGGCCCGACGTGGCGGACTTCCAGCGCGCCGCGATGGAGCAGATGCAGAAGCGCACCACGGAGTACTTCGAGTCGCTGGAACCGGAGAAGCTCGCGAGGATGTTCATGCCGGCCGGCATGGAGGCCTGGGAGGCGATGCAGCGGACCTTCAGCCGCTTCGCGTCCGGCGCCGCGGGCGGCAGCTCGGACAAGGACTGAGCGTGCCCCCTTTCCCCGGGAACGCCGTGGAGCATCCGGCCCGGGGCAGGTTCCTTCCGTGGCGGGTTGCACGAGCCGCGGAAGAAGGGGCCTTTCCCAAGGGCCGGCGGGCCAGGCCGCGATTCAATGGGTTATCGAATGCTCCACGCGAATCCGGGCCGCTCGTTTGTCCGGGAGCCTGAGCGGGGTGCCGGACGTCAGCCCGCCGAGGTGCTGACGAATCCCACCCCGACCACCACGAGACCCACCCCCGCCAGCACCCTCCTGGTGATCCGCTCGTCGCCGAGGGCGGCCGCCGCGAGCAGCGTGAACACCGGGTAGGTCCCGACGATCGGCGAAACGATGACCACCTGTCCCATGAGGAGGGCGGCGAAGAGGAAGCCCATTCCGGCGGCGATGCAGAACCCCATGATGACGAAGTAGCGCAGCCCCGCAGCGGGCATCCGCGCCGGCCAGCTTCCCCGCTGCCAGCGGTAGGCGGCGGCGACGACCACGAGCGAGACCGCGAACGAGGAGAAGGCGGCCATGAACGCGTTGGGCAGGAGATCCATCCCGATCTTGCCGATGAAGTGGTTGAAGCCGCGGATGGCGGCGGTGGCGGTTGCGAAGACGAGGGCGGCCGCGACCAGACGCTGGCGGCCGCTTCCGCGCGGGGTCAGGGACAGGGTCACGATGCCGAGCACGGTGAGGAGCGTGCCGGCCGCGATCGCGAGGGTGAGCCGTTCCCCGAGAAAGGCGATGGCGAGGGCGGCCGCGAAGAGCGGCGCGGTCGCCGCGAAGGTCGCGGTGACGGTCGCCCCGGCCCGGCTGTAGGCCTCGTTCGCGAGGTACATGGAGAGCGAGGGCTGAATGATGCCCATCAGGGCGAAGACCCAGAACCCGGCCGTGAACCAGTCTTCGGCACGCATCCAGAAGGGCGCGAGCACGAGATAGGCGAGGAAGCACGTCCCGATCGCGACGACCGTTCCCGCGAGGGGATCGACGTGGGCGAGCCCTCGCTTGGCGGCGACCCCGGACCCCCCGAACGCGACCGCCGAAGCGAGCGACACGACGATGGGGAGGAGGGCTTCGGGCGGGGTCACCGTCGTCCTGACGCCCGGTCGAAACGGGCCATATTCCTACAAGGATCGGGGATTTCGGCGCACGCCGGGAACAGGGGCGCATGCTATCCTGCCGGCCGCTCGATTGCGAGCGAAAGCAAGGGCGAGGCAGCACCCATGAGCGAACCCGGCACCCGACTCCGAAGCCAGATCTGGTTTCACGATCTGGGGGATCCCGACAGCACCGCCCTCCACATCGAGCGCTACATGAACTTCGGGATCACCCGGGAGGAGCTCCAGTCGGGGAGCCCGATCATCGGCATCGCCCAGTCCGGGAGCGACCTCTCCCCCTGCAACCGGGTGCACCTGCGGCTCGCGGAGCGGGTGCAGGCCGGGATCCGGGCCGCGGGCGGGGTCCCCCTCGAGTTCCCGGTGCATCCGATCCAGGAGACCGGGAAGCGCCCCACCGCCGCCCTCGACCGGAACCTCGCCTACCTCGGGCTCGTCGAGGTGCTGCACGGATACCCGCTCGACGGGGTGGTGCTGACGACCGGCTGCGACAAGACGACCCCGGCGCAGCTCATGGCCGCGGCCACCGTGAACATCCCCGCCATCGTGCTCTCCGGCGGCCCGATGCTCGACGGCTGGTACCGGGGGAAGCTCTCCGGTTCGGGCACAATCGTGTGGGAGGCGCGCAAGCTCTACGCGGCGGGCGAGATCGACTTCGAGGAGTTCATCGAGATGGTGGCTTCGTCGGCCAAGTCCGACGGGCACTGCAACACGATGGGCACCGCGTCCACCATGAACTCGCTCGCCGAGGCGCTCGGGATGGCCCTGCCGGGGTGTGCGGCAATCCCCGCCCCTTACAAGGAACGGGGCCAGATCGCCTACGAGACCGGGCGCCGCATCGTCGAGCTGGTCCGGCAGGACGTCACCCCGTCGAAGATCATGACCCGCGAGGCGTTCGAGAACGTCATCGTCGCGAACTCCGCGATCGGAGGCTCCACCAACGCGCCGATCCACATCAACGCCATCGCCCGGCACATCGGGGTGCCCCTCGCCATCGACGAATGGCAGCGGCTCGGACACCGGATCCCTCTCCTTGTCAACATGCAACCGGCGGGGGAGCATCTCGGCGAAGGCTACTTCCGCGCGGGCGGGCTGCCGGCGGTCATGGGGGAGCTGCTCGGCGCCGGAAAGCTCCACGCCGACGCGATCACCGTGAACGGACGCACCATCGGGGAGAACTACTCCGGCGTCCGCTCGGCCGACCACGACGTGATCCGTCCCTTCGACGATCCCCTCAAGGAGGACGCGGGCTTCGTCGTGCTCAAGGGGAACCTCTTCGACGCCGCGATCATGAAGACCTCGGTCATCGACGAGACCTTCCGCCGGCGCTATCTCGAGCGCCCGGGGCAGGAGAACGTCGTCGAGGGGCGGGCGATCGTGTTCGAGGGGCCGGAGGACTACCACCGCCGGATCAACGACCCGTCACTCGAGGTGGACGAGAACTGCTTCCTCGTCATCCGCGGCTGCGGGCCGGTGGGGTACCCGGGGTCCGCGGAGGTGGTCAACATGCAGCCGCCCGCCGAGCTCATCAAGCGGGGGATCCGGGAGCTGCCGACCATCGGGGACGGACGCCAGAGCGGGACCTCGGGGAGCCCGTCGATCCTGAACGCTTCGCCCGAATCCGCGGTGGGGGGCGGGCTTGCCATCCTGGAAACGAACGACGTCATCCGGGTGGACCTCGAGGCCGGCAGCATCGACATGCTGGTTCCGGACGAGGAGCTGCGCGGACGCCGCGAGCGCCTCGCGCCTCCGGACCTCCCGAACCACACCCCCTGGCAGGAGATCTACCGCTCCCACGTCGGGCAGCTCGCGGACGGCGGGGTATTCGATCTCGCCACCAAGTACCAGGACGTGCGGCGTTTCGTGCCGCGCGCCTCGCACTGACGGCCGCGCCGGCCGCGACGGAGCGGGGCACGGGGCGAACCGAGGGGTGCGGGCTCGATGGAGTGGCTGAGCGATTTCGGGCAGTGGTTCGTGGTCGTCGCCCTCGTGCTGGGCGGCCCGACGATCTACCGGCATTTTCTCTCTCACGGAAGCGCGGTGCGCCGCAAGCTGACCCGCTCCGAGCGCCGCGTCCGGCAGCTCCGCGAGGTCACCGAGCGCTTCGAGCGGCTGCAGGTCGAGCAGCGCTCGGTCGAGGCGCGCCAGGCGGCCCTCGACCGCAACGACCTCGAGCGCCTCGCGATGCTGCAGCACGCGTGCATCCACCTTGGGGGGCTCGCCGAAGTGGAGCGCCGCGCACCCGGCACCACGGGAGTGGAGCGGGATCTCGATGCGTTGCTCGACGCGGCCGCGTCGCTCGGGGACGAGTACACCCGGAGCGCCTCGCTGGGCCACATCCTCGAGGTCTGCGTGCAGGCCGGGCTCTACGAGCAGGCCCGGAGCCATGCGCGGTGGGTGACCGACGCGAGCGTCCGGGATCGCCTCTTCCGGAATCCGAGCCTCGCGCCGCTCCTCCGCCCGGACGGGCCGGTGCCCCTGCTCCTGTGGCCGCCCGTTCGCGATCCGGTCCCGGTCGACCCGCGCCCACCGGCCCGCGACGCCGCCGACTGATTCGGAGGAATTCGGCGCCTCGAATCCGGGCACGCCATCGACATCAACGGCAATCGGCGCCTTGCCGAGTGAATTGCCGAACCGCGGCCGGCCTCCGATAATGCCGGCACCAGGGCGTTCGACCGGACGCTGGCCGGAGCCCGAACGCCAAGGGGGGCACGATGGCGGAACTCAAGATTGGTCTCATCGGCGCCGGGTGGATGGGCAAGACCCACTCCATGGCTTATCGCGCGGCGCGGCTTGCCTTCGGCGGCGAGCCCGCGGAGCCGGTGCTGGAGGTCGTCGCGGATGCCACGGAGGAGATCGCGGTCCGCGCGGCCGCCGACCTCGGATTCCGGCGGCACGCGCGCGACTGGCGCGAGGTGGTCGAAGACCCGGCCATCGACATCGTCGACATCACCGCCCCGAACGACCTGCACTTCGACGTCGCGATGGCGGCGATCGCGGCCGGGAAGCACGTCTACTGCGAGAAGCCCCTCACCAACGATGCGGGCACCGCATTCGAGATGGCGGCGGCAGCCGAGAAGGCGGGGGTCACGACCATGGTCGGGTTCAATTACATCAAGAACCCCATCCAGGGTCTCGCTCGACGACTGATCGCGGAAGGGGAGATCGGCCCCGTCCGGCACTACCGCGGCGCCTTCAACTCGGACTTCCTCGGCCGGCGGGACGTGCCCTTCTCGTGGCGCAACGACAAGGCGCGGGCCGGTTCCGGGGTGATCGGCGACATCGGGGCCCACTGCTTCGCCTACTTCCGGCACCTCGTGACCCAGCCGATCGACGAGGTCCTGTGCGACCTTCGCATCGTGATCGACGAGCGCCCGCGCGCGGAGAGCGCCGGCCGCTTCAGCCTTGATGCCGGGGGATCCGCCGACCTGGTCCGGGTGGACACCGACGACATCGCGACCGTCATGTTCCGGTTCGGGGACGGGGGGACCGGGCACATGGAGATGAGCCGGGTCGCCTTCGGCCGGCGGATGGAGATCGGGTACGACGTGACCGGCACGGAGGGGGCGCTCCGCTATCTCTACGATCGGATCAACGAGCTTCAGCTCTATCGCGAGGAAGGACCGCAGGAGACCAAGGGGTTCAAGCGCATCGAGACGGGGCCGACGGACCCTCGCTACGCCGCGTTCTACCCGGTGCCCGGCATCGGGGCCGGCTACAACGACTACAAGGTCATGGAGGCCCAGGACCTCCTGGAGGCGGTCGCGGCGGGCCGGCCGGCCTATCCCGACTTCCGGTTCGGGGCGGAGATCCAGCGGCTCATCGACGCGTGCATCCTCTCGGATGCCGAGGGGCGCTGGGTGAAGGTCGCCGAGGTCGGCCCCTGACCGATCGTCGAGGCATCACCTCCGGACCGGGCTGAATAGGCGGATCGAGCCGGCTAGTCCGCCGCCGCGGCCGGCGCGAACGCGGGCGGCCGGCGGCGGCCCGGCAGCAGCAGGCAGGCCGCGGTGGCTGCGATCGCGGTGATGCCGAACCAGACGAACAGCACGTCGAAGCTCCCCCTTGTATCGAAGATCCAGCCGGCGAGGATCACGGTGATTCCCGCCGCTCCGAGGGCCAGAACGAACCTTGCCCCGAAGGCGACGGCGCGCCAGCGTATCGGGGTGAAGTGCGCGATCAGCATGTTCTCCGCCGAGGAGTACGAGAGGTTGAAGCTCAGCACGAGCAGCGCGACCACGAGCAGCGGAAGATCCGCCATGGAGGTGATGATGAAGAGCAGCGGGATCTGCAAGCCCCAGAACACGAAGTAGATGGAGCGCGCGGAGAACCTGTCGGCGAGCCAGCCGCCGAGAATGCTGCTGAACGACGCGGTGCCGGAGATGATTCCGACGAAGAGTCCGATCTCGGTGTAGCTCACCGCGAGCTCCGGCCCGAGCCCCATCTCGAACAGCTTCGGCATGGTGTTGGTGAGGCCGGCGTAGACGAATCCCGTGCACGCCATGGTGAACGTCAGGACGATGAACACGCGGTAGGCGGCGCTCCGATCCGGTGCTTCCGTTGCCGGCGTCCGGTCGGTCTTCGCATCGGCCACCGCGCCGCGCCGCCAGGCGACGAGCAGGGCGAGCCCGGTCAGGATTGCGAGGATGCCCGGCAGGATGAAGGCGGCCCGCCACGACACGAAGTCGATCATCGCGCCGACGAACACCGGCGCCACGGAGTTGCCGACGTTCCCGAAGACGGCGTTGAAGCCGAGGGTCATGCCCCGCTTCCGGGCCGAGGCAACGATCCACGCGATGCCCACCGGGTGGTAGATGGCCGCGAAGAGCCCGATCACGGTCAGGCCCACGAAGAGCATCTCCGGCCCGCCGGCGAGTCCGGTCACGATGCATCCCGCGCCGATGCCGATGAAGAAGATCACCATCATCCCCACGACGCTCCAGCGGTCTCCGAGCCAGCCGGCCGGCAGGGCGGCCACCCCGAACAGGATGAGCCCGAGGCTGGAAAGGCTCAGCAGCTCGCCGTACGGAAGGTCGAACACCGCGGGAAGGTGCAGGACCGCGGTGGCATAGAGAACCGTGCAGAGGTGCGTGCAGGTGTGGCCAACGTTCGAGAAGGCGATCGCGCTGCGGTACGAAGCGGGGCTGCTCACGGCCGTGCCCCATTCGAGAATGCGATCGAAGCGCGGTGCCTGGAACGCATGCTCATCGCCATGGCGCGTTCGAGAACGCAAATGACGCGCGGCATGTCGAGGGTGGGCCCATCGCTCGGATCTTATCCGAGCCGCGGGATCGCCGCAGTCAGGGGCCGGCGAGGCCGGCGCGCACCCCCCGGAGCCGCCGGACCGAGGGCTGGGTTGCGGCCACGAGCACGACGACGATCCCGAGAAGGGCGGCGTTGAGCGCGGCGGCGACGGGGGGTGAGGTCGCGTTCGCGATCGCGCCGCCGAGCAGCCCGCCCAGCGGGATGAGGCTGAAGCAGATGCCGTGGATCCCCATCACGCGGCCCCGGAGGCGGTCCGGCACGGCGAGCTGCATCACGGTCATCGACGAGACGAGGAACATCGATGTGCACACTGCGGCGAGCACCGAGCACGCGAGGGCGAGCGGATAGCCCGCGGGGTGCCCGGACAGGAATGCGACGCAGGCATTGAAGGCGAGGAACGCGAGGGCCGAGCCCCCCAGCGAGGCGAGCATGAGCCCTCCGAGCCGCGGGCTTCGCTGCAGCGTGGCGACGATGAGGGTCCCGGTCACCGAGCCGACCCCGGTGGCGGAGAGGATCAGGCCGAATCCCGTCTCGTCCACCCCGAGCATGCGGGCGAACGCGGGCATGAGCTGCACGTAGGAGATCCCGAAGAAGGTCGTCGCGTAGGTGAGGAGAATGAGGGTGAGGAAGAGCCGTTCGGTCGCGATGAACCGGAGGCCGTCCAGAAACTCCCGGCCCGAGGGACCGGCCGGCGCCGGCTGGTCCCTCGCGGGGGGGAAGCTCGCCATCACTCCGGCCATGGTGGCGAACCCGGCCGCGCCGAGCGCGAACACCACCCAGGTGTCGCTCAAGGCGATGATGACCCCGCCGAGGGCCGGCAGGAACATGCGGGTTCCCTGCCAGAGCATGGAGTTGAGTGCGACCGCGCTCATCATGTGCGCGCGCCGGATGAGGCTCGGGAAGAAGGACATCCGGGCCGGGAAGTCGAAGCCGACGATGAAGGCGATCGTCCCCGCGATGGCGAGGACGTGCCACACCGCCACCGTCTCGCTCGCGTCCAGGGCGGCGAGGAGGGCGAGGAGGCACGCGGTCGCGAGAGACGTCGCGATGAGCATCGCGCGCCGGTCCACCCGGTCGGCGACGACCCCGCCCGCGAGCGACGCGATGATGGTGGGGATCGAGGACGCCGCGCCGAGGAACCCGAGCTGGAGGGCCGATCCACTCAGCTCGTAGACGAGCCAACCCTGCCCCATGATGAGGAGCTGGAAAGCCCCCACCGAGGCGGCGGACCCGAACCAGTAGCGCCGGAAGCGTGGCCCGCGGAGCGCCGCGAAACGCGTGGCGAACCCCGGCCCGAGCCGCCCCCACCTCATGGCGCCCGCCGTCCGGGGCCGCGTGCGCCGGCGGTCGGGCGCAGCACGTGGAGCAGCGGGTCGCCTCGCTCGAGGCGGAGCAGGTTGTCCGCGATCACCGACCAGCGCCGCCGGACCAATCCTTCGCTCCACCCCGAGGCGTGCGGGGTCATCACCACGTTGGCGAGGGTCTCGAACGGGAATCGCGAGGGAAGGCATCGTTGGCCGGTGCCTCCGGAGGGGTCCGGATAGCGGTACCAGGTGTCGATGATCGCGCCGCCGATGGTCCCGTCCCGGCACGCCTCGTAGAGCGCTTCCTCGTCGATGATAGGTCCCCGTGCGACGTTCATCACCACTGCGGCGGGGCCGAGGAGCGCGAGCCGCCGCGCGTCGATGAGGCCGCGCGTCGCGTCGCTCAGGGGGCAGGCGATGATCAGGTAGTCGACCTCGGGCAGCATGTCGTCGAGCCGGTCGATGCCGGCGAGGTCCGCCACCAGCTCCACGCCCGGCCCGGACGGGTCCGGCGACCGGGTGCGGGCGGCGATCCGCACCCCGAACGGGGCGAGGCGCCGGGCGGTCTCCCGGGCGATGCGCCCGAAGCCGACGAATCCCACCGTCCGGCCGTGAAGCTCCCCGTGCAGCGGGGCGCCGCGCACGAAGCCGTCCCGCCATTCGCCGCGGCGGAGCGTTGCGTCCATGCGCGCGATGCGGATCTCGCGCTCGAGGAGGGCGGCGACGATGTACTCCGAGATCCCGATCTCGTGCTCGTACACGTTGCACACCGCGCAGCCGGCGGGCACCGCTTCGAAGTCGATCGCGTCGAAGCCCGCGCCGGGAAGCTGGAGGAGCCGAAGTCGGGGAGCGGGGGGAAGGCCCGTCGCCCAGTACTGGGTGACGACCGCCTCCGCGGCCTCCAGCCGGGCCGCGAGGAGGCCGGCCGGGTCAGAGCGGCGCCCCACGGTCACTGTCCAGCCGGCCCCTAGGCGGGTGGACAGGAGGGCGCCCCGCTCCTCGTCGTAGCCGTCCAGGATCAGCAGGTTCACGCCGCCTCCCGCGCCCGCAGGAAGTCGGCGAGAACGCGCCCGGTGTGGCCGAGGGGGTGAACGCCGGCAACCTGGTCCGGCGTGCCTTCCGCCACGATCCGCCCGCCTCCCTCGCCGCCCTCCGGCCCGAGGTCGACGATCCAGTCCGCGGCGGCGATGACGTCGAGGTTGTGCTCGATCACGATGACGGTGTGCCCCGCCCCGGCGAGCCGGTGGAGCACCCGGACGAGCTTCTCCACGTCGGCCATGTGCAGCCCCACCGTCGGTTCGTCGAGGAGGTACACCGCGTGGTTGCGACGGGCGCGCGGGGAGTCGCTCGGGCGGGCCTTCGCGAGCTCGGTGACGAGCTTCAGGCGCTGCGCCTCGCCGCCGCTGAGCGACGGACTCTGCTGGCCGAGCCGGAGGTAGCCGAGCCCGACCTCGCGCAGCATCTTGAGCGCGTGGTGCACGCGCGGGTGGGCGGGAAAGAACTCCACCGCCTCTTCGACGGTCATGTCGAGGATGTCGCCGATGCTCCGCCCGCGGAAGCGCACCCCGAGGGTCTCCCGGGTGAAACGGGCCCCTTCGCACTCGTCGCAGGGCACCCTCGTGTTGGGGAGGAAGCTCATCTCGACCTTCCGCTCGCCCTGCCCCCCGCACGCGGGGCAGCGTCCGCCACCCGCCGCCTCGCCGGTATTGAAGGAGAACCGGCTCGCCGACCACCCGCGCAGGCGCGCCTCGGTCGTCTCGGCGAAGAGGCGGCGCACGTGGTCCCAGATCTTGAGGTAGGTGACCGGGCACGAGCGCGGGGTCTTTCCGATCGGGCTCTGGTCGACCTCGAGCACCCGGGTGACCGGCTCGTGTCCGAGGATCGCGTCGCACCCTGGTCCGCCCGCGGCGTTTTCGGCGCTGGCACCGCCGTTGGCCGCGCCGTTGGCCGCGTCCCCCGGGGGAGAGCGGCCACCGCGGCCGGTCCCGCCATCCCGCAGAACGTCCTCGAGCCCTTCGCGGAGCACTTCCCGGACGAGGGTGCTCTTGCCGCTTCCGCTCACCCCGGTCACGCAGACGAGCCGGCCGAGGGGGAACCGGGGGTTGATGCCCTTGAGGTTGTGCCGGCGCGCGTTCCGCACTTCGAGCCAGGCCTGTCCGTCCCGTCCGTCCTCCCCCTCGTGGCCGCCCGCGCCGGCGAGCCGCACCGGGCTCTCGCTCCGCATCGGGGGCGGCGGGCGGGAGAGCCAGCGTCCGGTCACCGAGCGCCGGTCCCGCATGACCTTCGCCAGGCTCCCCGCCACGACCACTTCCCCGCCCCCCGCCCCCGCGCCCGGCCCGAGGTCGATGACGTGCTCGGCGCGGCGGATGGTCGCCTCGTCGTGCTCGACGACGAGCACCGTGTTCCCGTGGGTGCGGAGCCGGTCGAGGGCGTCGAGGAGGAGGGAGTTGTCGCGCGCGTGGAGCCCGATGGTGGGCTCGTCGAGCACGTAGCACACCCCGCGCAGGTTCGAGCCGAGCTGCGCCGCGAGCCGGATCCGCTGGGCTTCCCCGCCACTCAGGGAAGGGGCGGCGCGGTGGAGAGAGAGATAGCCGAGGCCGACCTGGAGCAGGAAATCGAGCCGCGAGCGGAGCTCGGCGAGGAGGTCGCCGGCCACCTGCTCGTCCCGCCCGTCGAGAGCGAGGTTCTCCACCCAGCCGCGCGCCTCCGCGATCGAGAGCCGGCCGATCTCCCCGATCGTCCGCTCCCGGAAGCGCACCGCCCGCGCCTCGGGCCGCAGCCGGTCGCCGCCGCAGTCGCCGCATATCGCCGCCGACCCGGCCGTGATGCCTTCCGGAACCTCCTCGCGCTCGTACTCGGCCACCGTGCGGGGCTCGCTCGGGGGGCGGTCCCG
>JAJECB010000386.1 GCA_022822245.1 Gammaproteobacteria bacterium | reverse complement strand
TTCTCGCCGTCGAGGGCCTGGTCAAGCACTTTCCGATGGACCGGCGCCGCAAGGTCCAGGCCGTCAACGACGTGTCGTTCGAGATCGGGGCGGGCGAAGCCCTCGCCCTGGTGGGGGAGAGCGGATCGGGGAAGACGACCACCGGGCGCTGCATCCTTCGTCTCATCGAGCCGACCGCGGGCGCGATCCGGTTCGACGGGAGGGACGTGCTCGCGATGGATCCGCGATCGTTCCGGGCCCTCCGGCCCCGCATCCAGATGGTGTTCCAGGAGCCCTACGATTCGCTGAGCCCGAGGATGCGGATCGGCGCGATCGTGGAGGAGCCCCTGAAGCGCGCCGGCGCGATCGGTCCCGCGGAACGCGAGGAGCGGGTCGCCGAGATCCTCGACCTCGTGCGCCTCGGATCGGCCGCGATGTACCGCTATCCCCACCAGTTCAGCGCCGGGCAGCAGCAGCGGATCGGGATTGCGCGGGCGCTCGCGACCCGGCCGGACCTCGTGGTGCTGGACGAGCCGACCTCGGCCCTCGACGTCTCGGTGCGGGCCGAGGTCCTCGACCTCCTCTCCGAGCTTCGCGCGGACCTCGGGGTCTCATATCTCTTCATCAGCCATGACCTCACCGCGGTGCGGCGCGTCTGCGACCGGGTGGCGATCATGTACCTCGGGAAGATCGTGGAGACCGGGGAGACCGAGGCGATCTTCGAGCGCCCGCTCCATCCCTACAGCCGTGCGCTCCTGTCCTCGGTCCTCTATCCGGACCCCGAAGTGGACCTCCCCCGATTCACCCTGGAAGGGGAGATCCCGAGCCCCATCAACCTCCCGAGCGGCTGCCACCTGCACGGGCGCTGCCCGTGGGCGGAGTCACGGTGCGAGGACCTCTACCCCGCCGTGGAATGGCACGACGCGGGACGCGCCGTCTCCTGTCACCGCGCCCGGGAGATGGCGACGCTCTGATCTCCCGCGCGGGCTCCGGTCCCGCAGGCGAGCCGGGACCGCTCGTCCATCCCGGGACGCCGTGCAACCGCCTGTTCCCCCGCCGACCCTGACCCTCCCGTCGTGGGCCTCAGACGGGGGGGCTGCGAACCACGGGGCGGGGCCGTCGGGGCCCTTTCCGCTCATCCGCCTCCCGGCGCCGCAAACGGCGCGCACCGGGACGGGCGAACGATGCCGGCTAGCCCGCATATTTCACCGATTTTCGACGCGAGGGCGTCGAGACGCCGCGGTGACAGGGCGAACGGACCGAAAGGCGCTGAAGGCGTAGTCGACACTACGGTGAAGCGGCTTGAGGGAGTGCGCCCTGTCACCGCGAGCGGATCGGCGTCCGCAGCAGGAAATCGGTGAAATATGCGGGCTAGGATCAGGCGGCGCCTCGCTTCGGAAAGCAGCTCTCCCAGTCCACCGATTCCTGGTAGGCGTGGGCGGCGCGGATGAGCTCGTCCTCCCGGAAGTACGGGGCGGTGAGCTGGAGCCCGACCGGCATTCCGGCAACCCCCGCGCACGGGACGCTCAAGCTCGGGAAGCCGGTGTAGTTGAAGGGGGCGGTGTTGCGGATGATGAGGCCGAGGTCGTCGCCCAGCTCGCCGCCGAACAGGGTGCGATCGAAGGCTTCGACGTGGTCCGCGGGCTCGGCGTAGAGGTGCGCCCGGATCGGGACGGTGGGCATCGCGAGGAGGTCGACACCGGCGAAGGCTTCGAGGTACTGCCGCACGATGACCGGCCGCAGGTTCTGCGCCTTGGCGTAAAGCCGGCCGTTGTAGCGCTCTCTCGCGTACGTCGCCGAGAGCAGCATCACCTTCAGGTTGAGGGGCAGCTCGTGGCTGTGGCTTCGCTTCGCCCGCCCGAACGTCGCCATGATCGACGCCGGATAGAACGACTTCGCGAGCCCGCCGCCGAGGTTCGTATCCCAGGCGAGCCTCGCGCCTTCGAGGTAGATGGGAATGACGGCGGCGGAAGACGTGGCGTGATCGGGCACCGATACGGTGTTCACCGTGGCTCCCGCCCGTTCGAGGACTGCGACCGCTTCGCGCACCGCGTCGTCGACGGCCGGCTCGGCGTTCTCGACCCCGAACCCTTCCTCGAGGAGGCCGATCCGCAGGCCTTCGACACCCCTGCCGAGCGCGTCGCGGTAGTTCGGGAGGTCCTCGGGCACGGCCGCCTGCCGCGGGTCGTAGCCGTCCCGGCCCGCGACGCAGTCGAGCACCGTCGCGAGGTCGTCGACGCTCCGGGTCATGGGTCCGGTGTAGTCGATCGTGGGCTCGAGCCCGAAGACCCCGGTATGCGGGATGAGGCCGTGGGTGGCCATCAGCCCCACGCACCCGCACCACGCGGACGGGATCCGGACCGAGCCGCCCTGGTCCCCGCCGAACGCGAGGTCCACGTAGCCCCCGGCGACGGCGGCGCCCGAACCGGAGGAGGAGCCGCCCGTGACGTACGCGGGGTCGTGGGGGTTGAGGGGCCGGCCGAAGTCGCCCACCCCCGCGAAGCCCGGGCCCCCGAAGGAGAAGTCCTCCATGTTCATCTTGCCGGTGATGACCGCGCCGGCATCGAGGAGCCGGGTCACGACGGTCGCGTCGAACTCCGGGATGTAGCTGTCGAGGAAGTACGAACCGTTCGTCATCGGAACCCCGGCGACGGCGGTATGGTCCTTGAGCCCGACCGTCTTGCCCGCAAGGGGACCCTCCGCCGCACCCTCCACCCGGCAGCGGCGGATGAAGGCGTTGAGCGGGTCTTCGTCGGGGGTGGGCCGGCGGCCGGGGTCGCGTCGGACCTGTCGGAGCGGCGGCCGGTCTTCGGGGATGCGAAGCTCGTGAAATCCTTCCAACGCGTCGATGTGCTCGAGCATGCGGCTTCGGAAGATGCGGGCTTCGGTCCGGGTCAGGTGAATGCCGAGCTCCCTGGCGAGCTCGATGACGTCGTCCTTCTGCGGGCGCTGGAACGGCATGCTCGGGTCCCCTCGTGTCCGGGTTTCGATCGGGGGCTATCATCGCACCATCGAGACCCGCCTGGCAGGGCCGAAGGACAGCCGTCCGGGGCCCCGGCTCGGTGCGACAGGGAGAGAAGACGATGCCCGAACGACCCATTCACTACCAGAGCCTCGTGGAGGTCTCGGCCCGCATTCGCGGCGGCGAGTCGACGTCCGTCGAAACGACCCGGGCCATGCTGGACCGCATCGCCGCCCTCGACGGAGATCTGCGCGCCTATTCGGTCCTGATGGCCGATTCGGCCATGGCGGCGGCGGAGGCCGCGGACGCGGAGATCGTCGCCGGGAACGTCCGGGGCCCGCTCCACGGGGTGCCGGTGGCGGTGAAGGACCTTTGCCGGACGAAGGGAGTGCGGACCCGGGCGGGGATGCCCCTGTTGAACGACTACGTGCCGGACTACGACAGCACCGCGGTCGTGCGGTTCCGCGAGGCGGGGGCGGTTCTGCTCGGCAAGCTCGAACTCACCGAAGGCGCGTTCGCCTGCCATCACCCCGACGTCGTGGCCCCGGTGAACCCGTGGGATCCGGACTTCTGGCCGGGTGCCTCGTCGAGCGGTTCGGGGGTCGCGACCGCAACCGGCATGTGCTACGGCTCGCTCGGCTCGGACACCGGGGGGTCGATACGATTCCCCTCGCTCGCCTGCGCGGTGACCGGGCTCAAGCCCACCTGGGGCCGGGTGAGCCGCCACGGCGTGTTCATGCTGTCCGACACCCTCGACCACCTCGGGCCGATGGCCCGCACCGCGGAGGACTGCGCGGCCCTGCTCGGGGCCATCGCGGGCCGCGACGACCACGACCACCACACGTCGCTCGAGCCGGTGCCGGACTACCTCGCCGAGCTCGGGAAGGGCATCGGAGGGTTGCGGATCGGCTGGGACGAGGACCATTGCGCGCACGACGTGGACCCCGAGGTCGCGGCCGGGGTGCGGGCGGCGCTTCGCGACCTCGAGCGGGCGGGAGCCGAGGTGGTGGAGGTCTCGATCCCCGACACGCGCGAGATCATCGCGCACTGGGCGGTCATCTGCGCCGCGGAGACGGCGGCGGCTCACGCGGAGACCTACCCGGCGAAGGCGGGCTCGTACGGCCGCGAGCTCAAGGCCCATATCGACTTCGGCCGGGCCGCGACCAGCGTGGAGGTCGGCCGGGCCAACGCCTGCCGCAACCATTGGCGGGGCACGATCGCCCGCCTGTTCGAGCAGGTCGACATGTTCATCGCGCCGCCGTATCCGGATCTGACCCCGACTGTCGACGGCTTCACGGCGGTCATGGACTCCTCGGACGGGCTCCACCGCCTCACCCGCTACACCGCGCCCCACGACATGTCGGGAAGCCCGACCCTCTCGCTCCCCTGCGGATTCAGCTCGGGGGGAAGGCCCCTCGGCTTCCAGCTTGTCGGGCGCGACTTCGGCGAGGACCTCCTTCTGCGGGCGGGCCACGCCTACCAGCAGCAGACGGACTGGCACCACCGGCACCCCGACCGGTAGCGAACCGAGCGGGCCAGCATTGCCCCGCGGACCCCGGAGGGTGGGGTCCGAGTCCGAGTCGGCGGAGAGGCGTGGCGGGGAAGCCGCGCCCGGCGCGGTCCTCTCAGCGGGGCGGGAGGTGCTCCCGGAACCAGGCGAGGGTCTCGTCCATGACCTCGGTGAAGGCGGGATCGGTGTAGACCTCGTAGTGCCCGTAGCCTTCGAGCACCACCAGCTTCTTCGGCTCGCCAGCCCGGTCGTAGAGGGCCCGCGACTCTTCCGGGGGGACGAGGCGGTCGTCGTCGGTGGCGATGAAGAGGACGGGGCGGGGGGCGATCTTGTCCACCACCCACTCCGGGTGGAAGCCGAGGGTCTCGTCTACGTACTCGAGGGGGAGGGTGTTGAGGGCGGAGGGGACGTTGCGGCGCGCGGCGGCCGCGAGCTCCGCCGACTGGCGGTCGGGGAGCAGCACCTCGCTCCGCTCGACGAGCTCCGACTCCCCGTCCATGGTCCGCTTGACCCGGTCCGCGGCGGAGCGTTCGAGGAGGTCGAACCACTCGTCCGGCCGGCGCATGCTCCGCATCCAGCGCTCGCCGTGGCCGATCCCGACCACGCTCACGATGCACCCCACCCGCCGGTCGACCGCCCCGGTCCACACCACCGTCGCGCCGCCATAGCTCGTGCCGTAGATCCCGAGGCGCCCCTCGTCCACCTCGGCCTGCGCGCCGAGGAAGGTGAGGGCGGCCTGCACGTCCGCGACCCGGCTGTAGGGGGCGAGGCGCGTCCGCGGCCCCTCGCTCTCGCCCCAGCCCTTGTAGTCGAAGGCGAGCACCACGTAGCCGGCCTCAGCGAGCACGCGGGCGTTGTCGGGGAGGTAGAGGTCCTTGACCCCGGTGTAGCCGTGGCAGAGCACGATGCCGGCCCGCTCCTCCCCGTGCGCCAGGCCCTCCGGCCGGTAGAGGTCCCCGACGAGCTTGAATCCCTCGGAGTGGAAGGTGACGGGGGTTGCGCTCATGCCAGTGCTCCGATTCTTCGTTGCCTCCGGACGCGTGACGCGCGCCGGGCCGCGCAGGCGGACCGCAATGATACGCTTGCCGCGGTTCACCCCTGCCGGCAAGCCGTGCCATGAAGACGAGCGAAGACCGCATCCTCACCACCCACATGGGAAGCCTTCCCCGCGGGGAGGTCCTCTCCGACCTGCTGATCCGCAAGGACAACGAGGAGGCGGTGGACGAGGCGCGGCTCGCGAGCGAGGTCGCCGCCGCCATGCAGCATGTCGTGGACCGGCAGCTCGCGTGCGGAGTGGACGTCGGCAACGACGGCGAGCAGCCGCGGGTCAGCTTCCAGACCTACGTGACCTCGCGGATGTCCGGCTTCGGCGGCGAGGGCAAGCGGCCGATGCCCCTCGAGACGAAGCTCTACCCCAAGTGGGCGGAGCTCCTGAAGACGCGCCGCGCGGCGCGCTCCCGGGTCTACAACCCCCCCGCCGCCATCGCCGGCGTGCGCTACGAAGACTTCTCCGGGGTCGAGGCGGAATGCGCCGGGTTCCGCCGGTGTCTCGACGCTTCGCAGGGCGCGTTCCTCGAGACGTTCATGACCGCCGCGTCGCCCGGGGTGGTGACCACCACCATGATGAACCACCACTACCCGAGCCACGAGGAGTACCTGTTCGAGGTGGCCCGCGAGATCGGAAAGGAGTACCGCTACATCGCGGATCAAGGGTTCCTGCTCCAGATCGACGCCCCGGACCTCGCCATGGAGCGGGCGAGCTTCTTCCAGGATCTGTCGATCCCGGAGTTTCAGGAGCGGGTCGTCCAGCACATCGAGGCGATCAACGTCGCCATCGAGGGCATTCCTCGCGATCGGGTGCGGCTGCATTCGTGCTGGGGGAACCGGGACGGGCCGCACACCGAGGACGTGGCCCTGGAGCACGTCCTCCCCCACCTCCTCGAGGCGAAGGTCGGCGGGCTCTGCCTTCCGTTCGCCAACCCGCGGCACTCCCACGAGGTCGAGGCCCTCGGCAGCTCCGCCATTCCGGGCGATCTCACCATGGTGGTGGGGGTCATCGAATCGACGAACAACTACGTCGAGCACCCCGAGGTGGTGAAGCGGCGGATCCTCGAGGCGGCGACGGCCCTCGGGGACCGCGAGCGCATCATCGCCGGGGTGGACTGCGGCTTCGGGACCTTCGCCGGCGACAGTTTCGTGGCCGAGGACGTGGTGTGGGCCAAGCTGGCGACCCTCGCCGAGGGGGCGAAGCTCGCCTCCGCAGAGCTTTGGTAGCGAAGGTGGCGATGCCGTTTTCCGGCGAAACGCGCTACGATTGATGCCATGGCAACCCCCGAGCCCACGACGATCGGCCCCGTTTATCGGCGCCCGCTCGCCTCCCTTCTGTGCGACGTACTTCCACCCCAAGGGGCCTGGAGCGACGAGGCGTACCTGTGGCTCACCGACCACAGCCGCCGCCTGATCGAGTTCACCGACGGGCACGTTCAGGAACTGCCCATGCCGACCGACACCCACCAGGCCATCCTCGCGTTCCTCTACCGCCTGTTCTACAACCATCTTGAGCCGGGCGGTGTCGTGAGGTTCTCCACGCTGCGAATGCGCATCCGCGAGGGCAAGTTCCGCGAGCCCGACCTGCTGCTGCTCCGGGACAGATCGGACCCCCGCCGCCAGGACCGCTACTGGTTGGGCGCAGACCTGGTAGCCGAGGTGGTCAGCCCGGACGACCCCGGGCGGGACCTGGTCGAGAAACGCGCGGACTACGCCGAGGGAGGCATCCCGGAATACTGGATCGTGGACCCGCGCGACGAGACGATCACGGTGCTCGCGCTGGAGGACGATGCGTACGTCGAGCACGGGGTGTTCGCGCGCGGCGCGGCGGCCCTGTCCGCGTTGCTCGAAGGCTTTGCGGCCGACGTGTCCGAAGTGTTCGACGCCCCGGAGTCGGGCGGTTGAGCGCTGGCTGACGCCTGGCTCGCAAAAAATCAGCGATTTCCTGCTGCGGACGCCAAGATGCTTGCGGTAGCGGGCCGTACTCCCTCAAGCC
>JAJECB010000155.1 GCA_022822245.1 Gammaproteobacteria bacterium | reverse complement strand
GTCCACACAGCCGATGAATGACCGCCCCGCAGAAGGACATGAAGCCGCGGCCAAGAAGAGGCCCTCCCGTTCTTCAGAATTCGTCGCCATTCTCTCATCGGCCATCGCCTTGGGCGTGTTGCTCGTCGCCATGGCGAGCGTGATGACCATTCTGCTCACGAACCAGCTAGCCGCCATCACACAGGACCTCAACGCCTCCCAGGCTCGAGCCGATGCCGACCGCAGGGCCTTCCAGGCCGAGGCCGCTGCCGACCGCAGGGCGTTCGATGCTCGCATGGAGGAGTTTCGCCGTGAAATGGGCGAGTTTCGCCGCGAGGTTCTGCGCCTCTCCGAGCGCCAATCCCGCCTGGAAGGCATGCAGGAAGTCCAGGCCTCCGCCACCTCCCCGGGCTCCTGACATGGACGTCTGGGCCAGAGCCGACTTCCTCGACCAGGTGCTCTGCCTTTCCCATCGCGCACGCGCCGCCGGTGACGAACACCTGGTGGACCTGTGCGCCGAGGCCCTCGGCGAGGCGGGCGAGCCTCCCAAGGACATCGCCGCCGCACGGCTCCTCGTGCGTCCCCTTCTCGATACCGGCGACCCTCTGCCGGTCTAAACCCCGCTCACTGGCTCTCTGCCGCCCCGGGACCCGCTTCCCGGGGCGCCCTCGCCCTATCCCCCTCCGCCGTTTCGGCCCATTCCGTCGATTTCCTGCCCTGCCTGTCGGCCTCTTTCGGCACTTCCTTGGCCCCCTTTCCCAGGTTTGCCTTCGTCGAGATAGCGCCGAAAGTTCCTGGCGTTCAGCTTGATTCCCTGCTCCTCGAGCGCCGCTCGGATATCGGCCTCGGGCACCCCCCGCTCCAGCGCCCGCACGATGACCTGGTGCAGATCCGACATCGCCTGCCTCACCGTCACCTTCTTCGGCTGCAGGCTCTCGATCCTCTGCACCACTCGTTCCGCTACGTGCTCCGGCCACACGATCTCCTGTTCTTTCGCCATCACCGTACCTCCTGATGCGCCCCCGCATCACACCCGGATCATCATACCCCTCTCACCTGGTTACCCACCCTAGAGCGTCCGGACGCGGCGCTCGGCGTGCTGCGTCCTGCCGACGCCGGTAGATCCTCATTCCCGAGCGCGCCCACCCAACGCTCCCCCACCTCCAAGGAAGGCAAGGCACCCGTGCGTGAACCGGGTCCGGAACCCCGGGCCTGTCCTCACTCCTTGCCTTCCGGAGGATTCCCCATGCCTTCCAAGCGCCGCAGCGCGCCGAGCGCGCGCAGAAACCTGTACCGCGACGTGACCGAATCGGTCGTCTCAGCCCTCGAGGCCGGCAGCGTGCCGTGGGTCCGCCCCTGGACCGCCACGGGCAAGAGCGCGTCGGCTCTGAGGCCTGACAACGCCTCCACGGGCCGGCCCTACTCCGGCATCAACATCCTGCTGCTGTGGAGCGCCCTGTTCGACAACGGCTGGCCCTCCTCGCGATGGCTCACCTACCGCCAGGCGCTCAAACTCGGCGGTCACGTGCGCCGCGGCGAACGGGGCACCTGGATCTTCTACGCTGATCGTTTCGTGCCGAAGGCCGAACGCGAACGCGCCGAGCGCGAGGGCACCGTTGCCCAGAGCATCCCGATGCTGAAGAGCTACTCGGTCTTCAACGTCGCGCAGTGCGATGACCTGCCGGAAGCCCTGACGCCCGACCGCGATCCCCCGAACGGTGAGGACCTCACCGACGAGGCAACGCGTCTCATCCAGGCCACCGGCGCCGACATCCGCCATGGCGGCGATCGGGCCTTCTACCGCCGGCGCGACGACTTCATCCAGATGCCTCCCTTCAGCGCCTTCCCGGAAGCCCTCGACTACCTGCGCACGCTCCTCCACGAGCTCACGCACTGGACGGGTCACTCCGATCGCCTGGACCGCCAGTTCGGCAAGCGCTTCGCCGACGAAGCGTACGCTCGGGAGGAGCTGGTGGCCGAGCTCGGCGCCGCCTACCTCTGCGCTTCCCTCGGTCTCGAACCGACGCTCCAACATGCGAGCTACATCAATTCCTGGCTCGACGTGCTCAAGCGCGATCACTACGCCATTTTCCGCGCCGCATCCCTCGCCTCCCGGGCCTCCGACTACCTCCTCGCCTTCCGAGACGAGCAGCACACCCCGCTCGCTGCTTGAGCCCCGCCCCTCCCCGCGATCGCCGGTGCCGCCAGCGCCGGCGCCGCCCCTCTGCCTTCCTGCGCTTGCGCCCTCCCCCCCAAGTAAGGACAGAGCCGTCGGGGCGCCTCGTACAGGAGCCCCGCAATGTCCCAGCTTCCCCTTCGCCTCATCGACACCGCTTCCCTCGATCACACCGCTCCCAGCCTCACGGCATTCAACCCCGAAATGCTCTCGGATCCGGAGCTGCTGGCGTGCTTTCTCGATCCGGACGCACCCGGCACGGCTCTCCCGCGTGCCCAGCGTCTCCTGCAGTCTCACGGCGGCCTCCGCCGGCTACTCGGCCTGCCCTACCACCTCCTCGTCAAGCTCGACGGCGACGGCGCTCAGCCGCTGGGCCACCTCGCTCTCGGCCTGGAGCTCGGCCGACGCTACATCGCACAGCAGCTCCAGCGCGGCCAGCCCCTCGAGAGCCCGGCGTCCACCCGCAAGGCGTTCATGGCCCGCCTGGGCCACCACCGCGAGGAACTCTTCGCCTGCCTCTATCTCGACAACCGCCATCACATTCTCGCCTACGAGGATCTTTTCCGCGGCACGATAGACGGCGCTTCCGTGCATCCCCGCGTCGTCGTCCAACGCGCGCTCGAGCACAACGCCGCCGCGATGGTGTTCGCCCACAACCACCCGAGCGGCGATCCCGAGCCCTCTCACGCCGATCGGATCCTCACCCGCCGCCTCTCCGAGGCGCTCGCCCTCGTCGATGTCCGCGTCCTCGATCACGTCGTCGTTGGCGCCAACGAGTGCGTGTCCTTCGCCGAACGCGGATGGCTCTGAACGCCTCACCCGCCCTGCCGCTCGTCGCCGCCCGTGTCTCACGGCCCCCTATCGGAGACTCCCATGCAACTCGCCCTCGCGCTTCCCGGGGTCCCGCCCGAGGAACGCCTCTTCCCCAACGACGAGGCCCGTTCCACCTTCTTCTCGCTCATCGAGCGCGGGGCCCTCGTCGTGCTCAGCCACTCCGGCGGCAAGGACTCCCAGGCCATGACCCTTCACGTGTCGCGTCTTGTGCCCTGCGACCAGCTCCTCATCGTTCACGCGCCGCTCGGCGAAATGGAATGGCCCCGCACCCTCGCCCACATCCGCGCCACCGTTCCTGTCGAGGTGCCCTTCATCCTCGCGCGCACCGCCCACGGCAAGAGCCTTCTGGAGCGCGTCGCCGAACGCGGAATGTGGCCCGACCCCGCCAGGCGCTGGTGCACTGCCGATTTCAAGCGCACCCCCATCGAGCGCGAGATCCGCCGCCACCTGAAGGTCCACCCCGAACACCGCGGCCTCGTCGTCAGCGCCATGGGTCTTCGCGCTGAGGAGAGCCCCGGGCGCGCCCGTCGCATGCCCTGGAGCCTGAGTCCCCGCAACAGCCGCGCCGGCCGCCTCTGGTACGACTGGCTCCCCCTGCACGCCCACACCAGCGAAGAGGTGTTCGACGCCATTCGTGCCGCCGGCCAGGAACCGCACTGGGCCTACTCCCGTGGCGCCACGCGCGTCTCCTGCGTCTTCTGCATCATGGGCTCCCAGGCCGATCTGCGCACGGGCGCTCGACTCAACCCCGACCTCTACCGCCGCTACGTCGCACTCGAGTGCCGCATCGGCCACACCCTCTCCCCCTCGCGCCGCGCCCTTCCGGAGATCACCGGAATTCCCGCGTAGCCCCCTCAGCGCCCCGCTTCCGATTCCTTCACGCCGCCGCGCCCGATCCACCGCTTTCCGGAGGCTCCTCATGACCACCGGCACACTGCCCCCCGCTCACCTCTACTGCTTTTCGCCCTCCTACCGTCCCAGCGACGAGCCCCAGGCCATCGAGCTCGTCTTCGAGCCGCTCTCCGGCCCCGTTCCCACCGGCCTCGTCGCCTACTCCCTCGACGAAGCCGAGCGGCGGTGCGACGTCCTCAACGCCCGCCTCGGCCTCGACCGCGCCGCGTGGCTCGCCCTCGTCGCCCGCTCGATGCGCCCGTCCTTCCTGTTGTCCCCGGCACCCGGTCTTCATTGAACCCACACCCCTCAGCAAGCAAGGGCAGGCACTTCCCCGTGACCCCACCCACCGCACAGCGGAGGCCTGTCCGATGCACGTCGCCTTCTACACCCATGATTCCGATCCCTACTGCGAGGACTGCGCCGCTTCCCTCCCCGGCTTCTCCCCGGACGGCTCCCTCGAGCTCCCCCACTCTCCCGTCCCCACGTTCGACGACAGCTCCGCCGCCGACTTCCCCTTGCATTGCCACGAATGCGGCGCCTTTCTCGAGAACACTCTCACCCCCCACGGCCTGCGCTACGTCGTCGAGCTTCTCGAGGCTCACGTGCATTCCGACAGTTCTTCGGCCCCTCTCGCTCTCTATTGCGACCACTACGCGGACGCCATCCTGCGCGATTCTTGCTCCGAACCGCCCATCGACCTCTACCTGCGCGACGGCTTCAGCGCCTTCGACATAGCGCTCGATGACGACGAGCGCGAGCTCCTCACCGATCTCCGAGACTGCGCCGCTCCCGGCGATGCTTCCGCCGCCGTTGCCTACGTGCGCTCGCGCTACCGCGTCGTCGCCTCCCCCGACATACGCGCGCACCTTCAACGCCACGGCGCCTGGTCATCGGAGGAGCTCCTGGACCACGACCAGAACATCGATCGCATGATCTGGCTCCTTGGCGGGGAAGTCCGGGACAACCCCGAGCACCACGACCTCGAGCCGGCTCGTGCCCTCCCCACTCCCCCACCGTGCGCCCGGCCGAAGCCCCGACTGCGCCTCGTCGTCGGCGCCCGCAAGTAAGCACAGACCCTCCGGTCACGAACCCGCCAGGAGCCTGCCCATGCCCCCACCCACCGCCGAATCCTCGCCCCTGTTCCTCAACCGCTACATCGTCTTCGGCCCTGATCCCACCCACCCCGACCGCGTCGAGTCACGCTCCTACGTCGCCTGCCATGGTGCCTACCCGGATTTCGACACCCTCTTCGACGCTCTCATCGAGCTTGGCAGTTCGGCCCAACCCTTTCCCGACGGACACTACCTCTACATCGAGGATCGTCCGGGCTCGGCAACCGCCTAGCCCCCTCCACCGCACACCTCCTTCGCCCACTGGGTGGCCCGGCCCCGCTGGTCCACCCATTTTCTTGTCCCAGCGCCCCTGTGCGGCGTGCCTGGCCCTTGCCCCTTCCTGCCTCGCTCCCGGCCCTGAAGTGAGTAGAGAGCGATCCACGTTGAGTCCGTCGAACACCACGTCGGCGACTCCTCAACCCATTTGCCTTATCAGGAGACGGACAATGCGTGGATTGAATCAGGTTCAGCTCATCGGCAACCTCGGAGCCGACCCCGAAGTTCGCACCACAAACGGTGGCACCACGGTCGCCAACGTGCGGCTCGCGACCAACTTCGCCTACACCAGCCGTTCGAGCGGCGAGCGTGTCGAGACGACCGAATGGCACCGCGCCGTGGTGTTCGGCAAGCTCGCGGAGAACGTCGCCAAGTACCTCAAGAAGGGTTCCCCGGCCTTCTTCCAGGGTCGGCTGCGCACGCGGTCCTGGGACGACCAGGGCGTCACCCGCTACGTGACCGAGGTGATCGCGAACGACGTGATCTTCCTCGGCTCCACGAACGGCAACGGCGCGAGCGCCCCGGCGCCGGCGACCGACTCCGACGACTTCGAAGACGACTTCCCCTTCTAGGGATGGCCTCCTCCCCCTCGGGCGGGTCGGCTGTGTGCCGGCCCGCCCCTTTTTTGTTCGCCCAGCGCCCCGACAAGGAAGCTCAGAAACGCCTGAACGCACCCACCGGCAAAGAGGAACCAGCCATGTCGGGCAACCACCACCTTCAGGCTTTCAAGGAGCTCACCCGCGCTGCCCACGACGCCTCGGCCCGCAACGAGATCGTCCGTGCCGAAGCACTCTACGAGGCCCTTCACCTTATCGAGTCCTGCATGAGCTACAACGACTACCAGGCCGCCACTGCCTGGCACCGCAACGTCTTCCTTCCTCCCGCCTCCCAGCTCCCGCCCCTCGTCCACTGAGCGCGCCGGCCCGCTCCGCGCTCCCCTCACTTCCCCTCTCCTCGCCAACGCAAGAAAGCAGAGAGCCTTCCCGTTGAATCATCCCACTCTCACCGGGAGCTCCACCATGGCCGCCGACCTCTCCACCGACTACTACGAGATCGCGGAAGTCCACCCCGTCGGACATCCTCGCCGATTCGCCGCCCTCGACCGCGCCGACAACTGGCCACAGGCGGTCACGCTCATGCGCCACTACGAGACCCGGTGCATCCCCGCCATCGCGTTCAACGTCGACGAGCAGTTCGGCCGATGGGACTCCCACACCCTGATCGGCATCGGCTTCGACTGATCACTGCTCCCCTCCTCCGAGTCCCCTTCCCTCTTCGTCAGTACCCTTCGGGCGGGTCGGCCTCGTGCCGGCCCCCTTTTTTGCCCGCCCAGCCTTCGGACATGGCCCGCACGGTCGCCGCAGGAACGACGCCCGGGCGGGCCTGGCACCGCCTCCCGCCTCGAACGTGGTCGTCGTGATGTTCCAGACCACGCCGTTGCCGGCGACGCCTGTGCCGTCTCCTGCAGGCAGGGACGGGTACGCCCGGAACACGCTGCCAGGGGAGCCCGGCCACTCATGAACCGAGCCGCGCAGGAACGCGTCTCGGCCCTTCGGGTGAGTGTCCGGCGTAGCTTCTGGGGACAGCAGGCAAGCCATGAAGCGTCACAAGCCCCAGCCGCCTGCAAACAGATCACGCATGCCCCTCCATCGGCCCCCGAGACCACCCTCCGAGCTCATCCTCTCCCCGTCGACTCCTCCTGCACCCTCTCCCGACACCCAGTCCTCTACCCATGTCTCATGGTCCTCCCGCTTCCTATCCTCACCCCACCACACCCCACGACTTCGTTCATCCTCATCGCTGCCTCAGCCCTCAAGACTCCGCGCATCCCCACCACCAACGTCTGCGCCACTACCCCGCCCGCGCCCAGCTCAGACCCCTCAGGGGCCCCAGGAAGCACCATCGCCTGCGTCTAAGCGCGAGGCCACAGCGCTCTGTTGGGGAGCTCGAATGTCGTATACTCAACTGAAGATTTCTTGTCACACCTATGCACTAAAGTGCGGTGTGCAATCCTGTACCAATTGCGTCGAACCTCTCCCACCACCAGAGTTCCCTCTCCGTCATGCCCTCCCTTCCGATCGAGCTGCCGATCGATCTCGCCGACGAACTCACCACGCTTGGCGACGGCGACCTCACCCGCGGCGTGCGCACTGCCCTCATCGCTGCGCGCACATTGGCGGAATCCGAGGCCACAGCTGAGCCCGCCGCGAGGCAGGTTCTCTTCCAGATTCGGCGTGCTCTCAGCGACCTGCAGACTCACAACGCACGGCTGCTGAAGCTCATCGAGCGCTACGACCTCGAACGCAACGCTTTCTTTGCCGACCTCGAACGCATCGTCCAGAACCAGGAGGAACCCGGATGATTCAACCCAAGAAGACGCTCAATCTCGATCCCTGCGATCCGAGCTACTTTCTCGCCCGCACCGCGCGCTTCGGCGGTGACCAGGCGAACGGCAAGTGGTGGAACATCGCCGAGCTCTTTGGTATTCCGAACGGCAGCGACGTCGAGGGCGCCGCGTTTCTCCACCTCGTCCACGGCCGCTCTCCAGACGGCCGGCGGGTACTGGCAGACGTCGCGCCGAAGGACTGTGTGGAGCTCACGTTTCGTGCCGATCCGTCCGTGGCCCAGCTTTGGGCGTACCTGGAAACGGAGCGCCGCTGCATTCTCGAGCACTGTCAGATGCTCGCGGTTGTCCAAGCGCTACAGGCCACGGAGTGGCAGTACTGCTCCTACCAGAACCCCTTCTACTCGCGTTTTCAGCCCGCTCCGGCCGACCTCATCGGGGCGCTCTTTCAGCACACCCACAGCGATCCGGAACCGGACATCCACACCCATTGCCTCGTGCTTGGCGTCACGCACGCGCGCATCGCGAAGACATGGGGGTCCCTTGACCGCGAGACCTTCTCCGAACAGCTCGCCTATGGCACCACCGTCTACCAGCAATTGCTCATGCGTGCCCTTCGCCGCCGCCTTCAGCTCGAGTTCGAGCCCTACCGGTGCGACGCCACCGGCACCCATTACCGACTGGTGGGCGATCCGCGCACCTGGTGGCTGCACTGCGGCGACCCCGAAGCCACCCATCCCGACGCGCGTCCCCTCTGAGCCCTCCCTCCTGCGCCTTCACTCGCTGAGCGCCGTTCGTGGAGACCGTCACCCAAGCCGCCTCGGCCGCCTACTACCTCGGCCACATGGCGAGTCACCGGTCTCCGTTCCACTACTACAACGCCGGCGACGAGCCGGACGGTCGGTGGTGGAATCCGTCCGGATTGTTCAGTCTTGAGGACGGCGAAACCATTGGTGCCGAGCAGTTCCGGGCCCTGTACGCCGGACTTTCCCCCGAGGACCTGAGCCCCCTCACACGCAACTCCAGTCGCAAGGGCCGCTCGCCGGGAATAGACATTACGTTCAGCGCCGACAAGAGCGTCAGCGCCCTTTGGGCCATTGCCCCTCCAGGGCTGCGAAGGCAGATTGAAGCCTGCCACCACGACGCGGTGCGCTGGACGCTCGAGAACGTCACCCGCGCGCACTGCGCCTATACCCGCCGCGGAAGGGGCGGGGCGGAGGTGGTGTCCGGCGACATCTTCGGCACGACCTTTCAGCACCATACGAGCCGCGACGGAGATCCCCAGCTCCACACGCACTGCGTCCTCTTCAACCTCGTGCGCACCCACGAAGACGGGCGATGGCGCACGCTTCACCAGCGCCCCATCTACCAATGGGTCCGCGCCGGCGGCGCCATCTACCGCCACGCCATTGCCTGGTATCTCCGGGAGCGCATCGGTCTCGAGGTAGAGCGCTACGGTCGAGAGGACGAGTACGTGCGCATCGCCGGGGTGCCGGAGGAGCTTCTGCGCGCCTGGTCCACCCGCCGAGACTCCATCGAGCGCCTCGCGAACAAGCTCGGCATCAGCACCGCGGAGACCCCCACCCTGTCCCAGCAGATCAGCCTCGCCACCCGTACGAGGAAAGATCCCGGCGATCCTGACGAGCGCGACGAGCGTTTCCTTCGCGAGGCCTCCCGGTATGTCGACCGCGACGCGCTCATCGTCCAGCTCCTGTCCCATTCAGCAACTCCCCCGACCCTGGCGCGGATTCGCGCGGTACAGCGCCGATGCACCGAGATTCCCTCGCGCCTCACCCGCGCAGAAGCTGTGTTCACCATTCCCCAGATACTCGAGCACGTCGCCCGCGAGAGCGCTTGCGTCGTGTCACCCGAGGCCCTCAAGACCATGGTGAGCCGCGTTCTGCATCACACGAGCGTCCTCGCACTCGATGGACACCGCCCGGGCACCAGCGCCGATGCGCGCGCCAATCTCGCCCACACGCGCCTGTACTCCACCCTGGACTATGCGGCGGAAGAGCAAACGATTCAGTCCGCCGCCCGGCGTTCACTGGGCGCCACCGGCTACGCCCTCCCGGCCGAGACCATCAACCGGCGCATGGAAGAACTCTTCGCCGCCGGCTTTTCCATCGGCGAGCAGCAACGCAACGCCGTTGACCATCTCGCCGGCGGCGACACGCCGCTTTCGGTGTGCCTGGGCGCCGCCGGCTCCGGAAAGACGCTTGCCCTTCGCCCCGTTGCCGATCTCTACCGGGACCACGGCAAGCGCGTGATCGCCACCGCCCTCGCCTGGGGTGCCGCAGTCAATCTCGCCACCGAGTGCGGTGCGCAGCCCTACAGCCTGGCGCGACTCTTCACCCAAATCGCGGCCGGAACCATCGCGATAGACCGCGACACCGTGCTGCTCGTCGACGAGGCGGGCATGTTGTCGGTGCGCGAGATCCGCACCGTCCTCGACATCGCCGAGCGCTCCGGAGCGAAGGTGCACTTCATCGGAGACCTCGATCAGCTCCAGCCCATCGAGGCCGGTCCGGGGCTGCGGCTTCTGGTCGACGAGCTCGGCGCCGCGCAGATTGAGACCATCCGCCGCCAGCGTCCCGATCTGGAGGATCTGCTCACCTGGCGCCGCGGGCTCGACGCCGCCACCGCGGCGCGCCACGCCCCTCTGCTCTCCGAGGCCGAGCGTCTCGAGCTCCTGGCCGAGCGCGCCGCCTTCCCCGGCCAGGGCTGGCAGGCCCGCGCGTCCGAGGCGGCGCGTCGCGGCGACGCCGGCGCCGTGATCGACGCCTATTCCACCCGCGGGCGACTCCATTTCGAGTCGAACTTCGAGCGCGCCATTTCTCGCATCGCCGAGGACTGGCTTCGCCATTGCCGCGATCATCCCGAGGAGTCGCGCCTCGTCATCGCACGCACGAACCGGGAGGTGCGCGCGCTCTCGCGCGTGCTGCGCGCCAGTGCCCACCCACACGACCCGGAGCGGCCTTCGGTCACGGTATCCACTTCAACCGGAGAGCCCGGAAGGCGCCAGATCATGCCGCTGGAAGTCGCGGTGGGCGACACCATCCGCGTACGCACCACGCTCTTTTCCCATCGGCTCTTCAACGGCTCCCTCCTCAGCGTCGACGCAGTCGCGATCGTGCGCGACGGGGGGCGGGAGCGCGTGCGGATCATGGCGACCACCCGGGATCGGCGGCAGGTGACGTTTCACGCCGACGAGGCCTGCGACATTCACGGAAACATCCGTCTGGAGTACGGCTACGCCGCCACCATCGCCAGCGCTCAGGGCCTCACCACGGATCGCGTCTTTCTGCTCGCAGACGATCGTCCTGCGCGAGAGACGATCTACCCTGCCCTCACGCGACACCGCGATCGCCTGGACATCTACCTCGACACGGCGCCGCTCGCGCTCGCGGTGCGCCAGTACCGCAGCGAGGAGGACTGGGACAAGCCCGTGACGCGCGCCGAGCTCCACGACCACCTGGCCCACCGCTGGTCGCGCTCCGGCGCAAAGGAGGCCGCTCACGACTATGCGAGTCCCGAGCGCCGCGCCGACATCGCCTCGCGCATCGCGGAGGAGGCCGCCCGGCGGTCGTCGCGCGAGCTCGTGCGCGCCCTTCGCCCCGCTGCCCCCGAGCCGGTCGCAGAAGAGCTCCCCACGGAGCTCGCGGACCGTGTCCTTGCGCGCCTCACCGCCCGGGGCGGCGCGTTCTCGCGCGACGACGTCCGCCGCATCCTGTGGAGCGAAAGCGCCTCCCGGCCGGAGCTCGATCGCGCCACCGATCGCGTGCTCTCCCACCCGCAGCTCATGCCCCTCTTCGCCCACGACGCCACCGAAGATCAGCCGAGGTACGCCACCACGCGGACCTATGCCGAGGAGGAGCAGCTCACGCGGCTCGCCGCGCGCCTTCACGCCGATCTCTCGCATCCCGCCTTTCCGTCCGAGCGCATGCGTGAACGCCACCTGCGCTCCCTCGCTCCCGATGCCGCCGCCGCGGCCCGGGCCATGCTCGCCGGCGGTCGTCTGAACGTGGTCTCCCTCCCTGCGGATGGAGTCCGGGAAGCCGCCCTCTCCGCCGCGGCCCGCGCCCTCTCGCGCGCGGGCACCAACGTCATCGCCTGCGGCCCCAGCCGCAACGCGCTTCGTCCCTACGAGGGCGCCGTCGAACGCCCCCGCAGCGTCTACGGACTCATCCGGGACCTGTCGGACGGGCGCCTCGAGCTCTCGCGGACCTCCCTCGTACTCGTCAACGAAGCCGACGCGCTCGACACGGACAGCCTGCACACGCTCGCCCGCCTCACCCACGAAGCCCGGATCCGCCTCGTCCTGGTCGGCGATTCCCGCGACCAGTGCCGCAGTCCCGCCTTCTCCTGGCTCGCACGGCACTGCGCGAGCGCCGCGCTTGCGCCACGGGCGCCCGACCACGTCCCCGAGTTCGCCCGCACGGCGCTCTCCGGAGATCTCGACACGCATGCGCTGCTCGAGCGCCTCGACTCCTCGCGACAACTCCACGCCGTCGACACCCGACAGGCCCTCAAGCGTTCGGTCCTGCGCGCCTGGACCGAGTGCGAGCGCGATCATCCGCAACATACCCAGCTCGTGTTCGTCTCGGGCGCCGCCGACGCGCACGATCTCAACCAGGCCCTGCAGTCCACTCGCCAGCGCGCCGGGCGTCTCGGCCGCTCGGCCACCTTCGACGTGCTTCGCCCCAGCTTCAGCGACTCCCACGGGCCGAGCGCCGACGCGGCGCTCCTCGCCCGGTCCCCGGGCACCACCGAACGCCTCACCGCTCACGTCGGCGACCGTCTCCGGATCCTCGAGAACGATCCGCGTTCCGGCCTGTGCCGCGGGGACGTCGGCACCGTCCTCTCGGTGTCGAAGCGTCGCATCCGTCTCGATGTCAACGGCCGCGTGCATGCCTTCAATCCTCGCCGCCACAACCGTTTCTCCCTCGGCTACGCCGCCAGCATCTTCCAGCGCACCGCGTGCGTCGACCACGTGCACGCGGCCGTCTCGACCGCCTGGACCCGGCCCCTGCTCTACCGGGCCGCAAGCGCCCACCGGAGCACGCTCACCGCACACTGGTGCCCCCTTCCCGGCCAGAGCACGCAGGACCTCGCTCATGCCATCGACGCCCGGCGAGGCCCCGCCTGCACGCAGTTCTACCTCGATCGCCAGCGCGCCCTGCACGCCGCTCAGACCGGCCCCGGCGCCGAGGGTACCCTCCGGAGCGCTTGGCGCCTGCTGTCGGACTCGGATCGCGATCGCCTGCAGCGCCAGGACCGAGAGCACCGCTTCGCCATCCATGCCCACCAGCGGCCCCGCGACCGAAGACGAGCGTGGCTCGAGCGCACGCGACCGGCCACCCTCGCCGGCGCCGTTCGCCTCGTGGCGCGCTACCGCGTCGAAGGCAACGCGGCCCTTGCCTACCAGCACGAGCACGACACGCTCAACCACGAGCTCGAGCAGCTCCGCGAACGCGCCGCGACCGAGCGGCGCTCACCCCTCGACGACGAGGCCTATCCCCGCATCGTTCAGCGTCTGGAAGACCTCGCCGAAAGCGCGCATGCACGTGCGGAGCGCTCCGATGCCTTCCGGCTCGCCCTCACCGAGAAAACCCGTTTCACCCCGGAGGATCTCCCCCGCCACCAGGCAGCCTTCGCCCACGAGCGACGCGCCGTGGTGCTGCACGAGGAAGCCCGGCGTACGGCCGAGCACCTCCACAGCGAGATTCTTGCTTTCTGTCTTCGGGCCGAAGACGGCCTGGAAGAAGGCGCCCAGCTCTCCACCCTTGCCCGCAACAGCCACACTCGGCCCTGGTTCCTCGCCGAGTACGCAGCATGGCGCTCAGG
>JAJECB010000307.1 GCA_022822245.1 Gammaproteobacteria bacterium | reverse complement strand
ACCTCGACGCCAAGCTCCGCCACGACATGCGCGCGGAGTTCAAGCGGCTGCACCGGGAGCTCGGCACGACGATGCTCTACGCGACGCCCGACGAGCTGGAGGCGCTCGGCATGGGCGAGCGCATCGGGGTGCTCCGCGACGGGCGCATCGTCCAGACGGGCTCCCCGGACGAGCTCTACGAACACCCGATGAACACCTACGTCGGGCAGATGGTGGGCTCGCCGAAGATGAACCTTGCCCCGGCGGAGCGGGGTGACGGTGCATCCGTCGCCACGTCGTTCACCGACGTCTCGGGGGGGCCGTGGGCGGCTCCCCTCGCCGACCTTCCGCCCGGCGCGGAGCTCCTGCTCGGGTTCCGGCCCAACGACATCCGCCCGGCCGCGGGGGATGCGAGGGGGCCGCGGTTCCCGGCCCGTGTGCACCTGACCGAGCCGCTCGGCGACGTGACGGTGCTCGACCTCGACATCGCCGAGCACATGTTCCGGATGGTGCTCCCGGAGAGCGAAGCGGTGCGCTACCGGGCCGGCGACCGGCTCGACGTGGAGCTCGCGGTGGAACGCACCCACCTTTTCGGCCGCGACACCGGCGCGGCCCTCGGCCGCGACACGGCACTGCCGCCGCGCGAGGCCGCCGCATGAGAAGCCGGCCAGCGGCACCGGCGCACGACCCTGCGAGAGGGGACGGGTCCCTCTTGAACCACCAACCACCGAGGAGAGGAGAAACCATCGTGAAATCTCTCAAGACCTTCGTCGGCGCTTTCGCGAGCGCCGCCCTGCTCGGCTCCGCCCTCGCGGTGCAGCCGGCGTTCGGAAAGGACATCGTCCTTCGCATGGCGGTACCGGACTGGCCGCCCACCCGGACCATGAAGGACCTCGCCGACAAGCACTACAAGGCTCCGAGCGGCAACAATGTCATCCTGGAGCCGGACTTCATCCCGTGGCCGGACTACTACACCCGGCTCGCCGCGTCGCTCACCTCCGGCGAGCAGAAGTACCAGATGGCGGTGTCGGACAGCCAGTGGCTCGGCGCCAACATCGAGGGCGGCTACTACATGAAGCTCAACGACTTCATCGATGCCGACCCCGAGCTCCAGGCGGTGTTCAAGGACCTGCACCCCACCCTCGTATCGGCCTACTCCACCTATCCGCACATCGGCGCGGCGGAGCTCGCGGAGGTCGGCTTCCCCCATCCGGACGCCAACTACTACGGCTTCCCGCAGATGCCGGACGTCATCATCGTGTACTACCGCACGGACGTCTTCTGCCACGAGGACGAACGGGCCGCGTACAAGGAGAAGTACGGCCACGACCTCCCGTGCGCCCCCGAGGAGATGAACGAAGTCGACTGGGACATGGTCAACAACTTCGGCGAGTTCTTCGGCCGCAAGGCGGGCGAGACGCTGGCCGGCGAGACCCTTGACGACGACTTCTACGGGATCGCCTACCAGGCCGGCAAGGCGTACGACTTCTCGTCGATGGAAATCAACGGCTTCATCTGGCAGCACGGCGGGAGCATCTGGGACGAGACCATGGCCCCCGAGGGCCAGGCCGAAGGCGTGGTCAACTCTCCGGAGTCGGTGAAGGGGTTCGAGCACTACCTCTCGATGCTCAAGCACATGCCCCCGGTGGTGCAGACCGGGACCATGGACGTGTTCAAGGTCGACGAGCTGTTCCGGGAAGGCAAGGTCGCCTACATCCTGCAGTGGATCGGGTTCGGCGAGTCCGCGATCTCGGCCGACACCTCGAAGGTTCACGACCGGGTCGGCTTCGCGATGCACCCGGGGCTGCGCATGGCGGACGGCACCATCAACCGCACCGCCAACATCGGCGGACAGCCCTTCGTGCTCACCACCTGGAACAGCGACGAGGTGATCAAGGAAGCCATCGACTTCGTGAAGTGGTGGCTCTCGACCCCGGTCCAGACGATGTTCGCCCAGGCGGGCGGCCAGAGTGGGCTCGTCAGCGTCCACACCTCGCCGGACTATGCGAGCTACCGGCCGTGGAACCATGCGTTCGGGCCGAGCCTGCAATGGCAGCGCGACGTGTGGCACATCCCCGAGTTCTTCGAGCTGCTCGTCCAGCAGCAGGAGGAGTTCGACAAGGCCATCACCGGGCAGCAGAGCGCCCAGGAGGCGATGGACGCGATCGCCGCGTTCCAGCAGGAGCTCCTGACCGAGGCCGGCCACATCGAGTAACCGGACTCCCGTAAAGGCACCCGTTTCCGAGCCGGGCGGGGCTTCGGCCCCGCCCGGCCTTCGGGCGAGAAGCGGATCCTCGATTGGCCACGCTAGCGCAAGCCGCGGCCCCGGGCTGGCTCCGGCAGCACTTCTCGAACTGGCGGCTCGCCCTCGTCATCGCGGTTCTCGCGATCCCGGGGTCGGTGCTGCTGTTCCCGCTCGAGGCCGCGTTCTGGGTGAGCCTCGGGGCGGTGATCCTCGTCACCGCGACGGTGGTGACCTGGGCCTGGGGACGGCGTCCCGGCCCCCTCCTCGTCGCCCCCGCCCTCGCGACCCTGGTCGTGATGAACATCTTCCCCCTGCTCTGGTCGCTGGGCTTGAGCTTCTTCCACTTCCGGGCAAACCGGTTGTCGCCACCGCGCTTCGCGGGGCTCAACTACTTCGAGAAGATCATCGCGGACCCGAACGTCTGGGATCGGCTCCAGACGACCGCCATCGTGGTCGTGCTGACGGTCGGGATCCAGCTCATCGTCGGCTTCCTCCTCGCCCTCATGTTCGAGCGCGAGTTCCCGGGAAGGCGGGTCCTCCTCATGCTGGTGCTCACCCCGATGATGCTGAGCTTCGTCGCGGTCGGGGCCTTCTTCCGCTACTACTACGAGCCCACCTTCGGACTCCTGAGCCAGGCGGTGCGGCTATTCACCGGAGAGCCCTACATCCTGCTCGCGTCGCCGGAAGGGGCGCTGGCCGGCATTGTCTTCGCCGACGCATGGATGTGGTCTCCGTTCGTGATGCTGCTCGTCCTCGCGGGGCTCGTGAGCGTCCCGAAGTACCTCTACGAGGCGGCGGAGATCGACCGCGCCTCCTGGTGGCGGCGGTTCCGCACCATCACCCTGCCCTATATCCGGGGGCTCCTCCTCCTCGCCCTCCTCTTCCGGACCATCGAGGCGTTCAAGCTCTTCGACGTCGTGTTCCTGATCACCGAGGGCGGCCCGGGGACCTCGACCGAGACCATCGCGGTCTACCTCTACCGGGTCTCGTTCCAGTACTTCAAGACGGCGGAGTCCTCGGCCCTCGCCTACATCCTCATCTTCATCGTGATCGTGCTCACCAATCTCTACCTCTACTTCGTGCAGCAACGCGAGAAGGAAGAGGAGGCGCCGGCGTGAGGCGCCGCCGGCTCGGCCACGCCGGATGGGGGTGGACCGCGTTCGCGGGGGTCGTCAGCTTCATCTACTTCTTCCCGGTCCTCTGGATCATCCTCACCGCCTTCAAGGCGCACACCGACGCGCTCGCGGTCCCGCCGAAGTGGCTCTTCACCCCGACCCTCGAGAACTTCGTGAGCGTGTTCGCCCGCGCCTACATCAAGGGCCAGACGGCGGTCGACACCAACTTCGACGTCTACTTCTTCAACTCGATCTTCATCGCGGGCTCGTCGGTGCTCATCGCCCTCATCATCGGGACCCTCGCCGCGTACGGGTTCTCGCGCTACCCCCTCCGGGGGAACAACACCTATCTCTTCATCATCCTCACGACGAGGATGCTGCCCCCGATCGTGGTGATCATCCCGATCTTCCTCATGTTCCGGGTGAGCGGGCTGAGCGGAACGTATGCGGGCGTGATCCTGCTCTACACCGCGTTCAACCTGCCGTTCACGATCTGGATGATGAAGAGCTTCTTCGACGAGCTCTCGCCCGAGGTGGAGGACGCGGCGCGCCTCGACGGCAGCAACGGGTACCGGGTCTTCTTCCGGATCTGCATGCCCCAGGTCAAGGCGGGCCTCGCGGCGACCGCCGTCTTCGGCCTCATCCTCACCTGGAACGAGTTCCTCTTCGCCCTGCTCCTCACCGGGGTCGAGACCCGCACCGTCCCGGTCGCGATGGCGCAGACCATCGGCGGCGACATCGGGGTGCGGTGGGGGCTGCTGGCGGCCATCGAGACCCTGTTCCTGATCCCCGTCGTGGTGGTGGTCTACGTCCTCCAGAACCACCTCCTGCGCGGGGTCACCTTCGGGACCATCCGGCGCTAGGGCGCGGGACCGAGGACGACCAGACCCGGGGCATGTCCACCATCCGCCTTCGCAACGTCACCAAGCGCTTCGGCTCGCTCGTGGCCGTCAACCGCGCGGACCTCGACGTGGAGGCGGGCGAGGTGCTGTGCCTGCTCGGCCCCTCGGGCTGCGGCAAGACGACGACCCTTCGCATGATCGCGGGGCTCGAGGAGGCGACCGAGGGCGACATCCTCATCGCGGAGCAGCGGGTCAACCACCTTCGCCCGTCGCAGCGCGACATCGCGATGGTGTTCCAGTTCTACGCCCTCTACCCCGTCCTCACCGTCGCCGAGAACCTCGCATATCCGCTCCACTACGAGCGGATCCCGAAGGCGGAGATCGAGGAGCGGGTGAACCGGGTCGCCGCCCTCCTCGAGCTCGAAGCGGTGCTCGACCGCAACCCCGGGCAGCTCGCGGAGGGGGAGAAGCAGCGGGCCGCGGTGGGGCGCGCGATCATCCGCGACCCGAGCTGCTTCCTCTTCGACGAGCCCCTGAGCCGGCTCGACATCGAGCAGCGCCAGGTGATGCGGGGGCAGATCAAGGAGCTCCTCGCCGGGCTCAGCAAGGCGACCGTGATCGTCACCCACGACCAGCTCGAAGCGCTCACCATGGCCGATCGCATCGCGGTCATGCGGGACGGGATCATCGAGCAGATCGCGACTCCCCACCAGATCTTCACCGAGCCCGCGAACCTCTTCGTGGCCGGGTTCATCGGGACGCCCCGCATGAACCTCGTCGAGGCCACCCTGATCGAGGGCGGCGGGAGCCACCTCCGGTTCGAGCTCGGGGCGCAGCAGGTCCGGTTGCCGATGACCCGGCCGGGTCTCGCCGCGGGAAGCGGCGTCACCCTGGGGGTCCGTCCGCGGGCGTGCGAGTTCGTGTCCGAGCCGGAAGACGACACCATCTCCGGAGAAGTCGACCTCGTGGAGCCGATGGGGGCGGAGACCCTTGTCCATCTCCTCCACGGCGATCAGGACCTCCGGGTGGTGGTGGACCGGTCGACACGAATCGCGGTCGGCGAGCGGGCCCACCTCCGCTTCGAGCCCGGCTCCGTGCATCTCTTCGACGAGAGCGGGGGCCGGGTGGAGCCCGCGCCGTGAGCCCCACGCCATGAACGAGGAGCCGAACGTGGCCGGCGCGCCGGCCGACCCGACCGCCGGGCCGCGCCCGCGCTCCGGCATGTCGGCCGCGACGGCTCGCACGATCGAGTGGTCGATCATCGCTCTTTGCCTCGCGTCCCTCGTCTTCGTGTTCCAGCCGGTGAGTCCGGCCCTCCACGCCCTCGGCATGGTGCTCGTGGTGGTAGGGGCGCTCGCCTTCAACCTGGTGCCGCTCTGCCGGCCGGGGCGCCCGATCATGGGCCTCGTCCGGATCACCGCGATCATCGCGGTCATCCTCGTGGTCGCGATCGGGATCGCGATGGGCACCGCCACCCTCTACGGCGACTACGTACGGGCCACCGCGTGCCCGAACGAGAAGCCGGGCTCGCGCAACTGGGACCGCAAGCTCAAGTGCGAGAAGTCCCGCTGGCTCATCTGCGAGCAGATCGGGCCGAACACGAAGCCCGCCATCGTCGAGTGGTGCGCGGCGCCCGAGTAGCCTTCTGAGCCCCCGCAGACGCTGCCCGGCCCGACAAGATCCGGACGCCCTTCGGCGGTTGGTTCTCACACCCGAACCACTGACGCGCCAGACATGCATTGAAATATGAGTGGATGTCGCTCATATTTCAATGCATGGAGATTCCGCGCAAACACCATCTTCGCCGCGTGCGCCTCTTGCTCCGGGAGTTTCCGGTCGTCGCCCTTCTCGGCGCCCGCCAGGTGGGCAAGTCCACACTCGCCCGCCAACTGGTGACATCGCGCCGCGGTCCGACGACGTGGTTCGACCTCGAGAACCCCGCCGACCTCGCCCGGCTGGCCGACCCCGGACTCGAGCTCCGGCCGCTTCGAGGCCTCGTGGTTCTGGACGAGATCCAACGGCTGTCCGAGGTGTTTCCGTTGCTCCGTGTGCTCGTGGACCGGCCCCGAACGCCGGCCCGGTTCCTGGTGCTGGGGAGCGCGTCGCCCAATCTGCTCCGCCAGACCTCCGAGACCCTCGCCGGGCGCGTCGCATTCCATGAGCTGGACGGGTTCGGGCTGCAGGAGGTCGGCGACCCGGAGCGGCTGTGGCTGCGCGGCGGGTTTCCACTGTCCTACCTGGCCCGCTCGGCGCCCGCGAGTCGCCGCTGGCGCGACGGCTTCATCCGCACTTTCCTCACCCGTGACGTTCCGGAACTCGGGAGCTCGATCCCAGCGCCCACCATGCGCCGCTTCTGGACGATGCTCGCCCACTGGCACGGCCAGACCTGGAACGGTGCCGAGTTCGGCCGGGCATTCGGCGTCGCCCACACGACGGTACGGCGCTATCTCGACCTCCTGACCTCCGTCTTCGTGGTGCGACAGTTGCAGCCATGGCACGAGAACATCCGCAAGCGACAGGTCCGCTCGCCGAAGGTGTACGTCGCCGATTCCGGGCTTCTGCACGCGCTGCTCGGCCTTTCGACCCGCGAAGCGGTCCTTTCCCATCCCAAGGTGGGTGCCTCGTGGGAAGGGTTCGTGGTGCAGCAGGTCGTGCGGCTTCTTGCCGCCTCCCCGGAGCAGTGCTTCCACTGGTCCACCCACTCCGGGGCGGAGCTCGACCTTCTCGTGGTTGCGGGCAACCGGCGGTACGGTTTCGAGGTCAAACGCACCGAGGCGCCGCGGACGACCTCTTCGATGCGTTCCGCCTTCGAGACCCTGGGTCTGGAGCGCCTGGACGTCGTTCACGCCGGAGCGCAGAGCTATGCGATGGCTCCGGGGATCAGGGCCCTCCCCGCGAGCCGCCTCACGACCGCGCTGCGGCCGTTACGGGAGTGACGAGCCGACGAACGAGCGTCTTCGCGTGCTCGATCTCTCCGAGATGACGGAAGCCGACAAAGCCTCCCGCGCGCGGCGATACCGGCCCGGATCCCATGCCGCCCGGCCATCCGGCGCCTGAACGGAAGCGGGCGCCGTCCGCGAAGCCTGCCCAAGCTCCTCCCGATCCCGCCCGGAAGCCGGGTCGAGTTGCACCGCCCGGCGGGGCGCCCTACCCTTGGGGGCGACGTGACGAGAGCGGCGCGAGACCGCTCCACGACCAGCAACCGATCGAGGAGACAGCCATGGCCGACACGGTCTTCACCAACGTACAGGTTCTCGACGGCTCGGGCGATGCCGCGGTCGCCGGCGAGGTCCGGGTGCAGGGCAACCGCATCAAGGACGTGGCGGCGAAGGTGGACCACGAGGGCGCAGACGTCATCGACGGCGGCGGCGCGACCCTCATGCCGGGCCTCGTCGAGGCCCACGCCCATCCCTCCTTCACGAACACCACGACCCTCGAGGGCATGGGAGCCCTGCCCCCCGAGGAGCACACCCTCCTTACCATGAGGCACGCGAAGCTCCTGCTCGACCAGGGGTTCACGAGCCTTTGCTGCGCGGCCTCCGCCAAGCCCCGGCTCGACATCGTGATCCGGAACGCGATCGAGGCGGGCGAGATCCCGGGGCCGCGGATGCTCGCGGCGACCCCCGAGATGACCGTCTCCGGCGGTCTCGGGGACATTCGCTTGAGCCACATGCAGGACCGCCAGTGCTTCGAGATCATCTGCGACGGACCGGACGAATTCCGGAAGGTGTCCCGCCAGATGTGCCGCGAGGGCGTCGACACCCTCAAGATCAATCCCTCCGGCGACGAGTTCGTCCCCTTCGCCAAGGCGAACCAGACGGTGATGAACGACGCGGAGGTGGCTGCGGTCGTCGAGGTCGCGCGCTCGCGCGACAAGCGGGTCGCGGCTCACGCCCGGAGCGCGGAGTCGGTCAAGATGTGCGTCCGGCACGGGGTCGAGATCGTCTACCACGCGACCCTCTGCGACGAAGAGGCGCGCGACATGCTGGAGTCGGTGAAGGACACCGTCTTCGTCGCCCCGACCCTCGGGATCACCATCGCGACCCTGTTCGAGGCCTCGGACTGGGGGATCACGGAGGAGATCGCGACCGACCTCGGCCTGCGGCGCGAGCTCGAGATCGCGGTCGAGAACATGAAGGACCTCAAGAAGCGCGGCGTGCGGGTGCTGCCGGGCGGGGACTACGGCTTCGCCTGGAACCCGGTCGGCAACAACGCACGTGACCTCGAGCACTTCGTGAACTACCTCGGCTTCAGCCCCATGGACGCGATCATCGCGGCGACGAAGCTCGGCGGCGAGATCATGATGAGGGGAAGCGAGCTGGGGCAGGTCCGGAAGGGCTTCCTCGCCGACCTCCTGCTGGTGGACGGGGACCCGGCGCTCGACGTCAGCATCCTCCAGGACCAGAGCCGGCTCCTCGGCATCATGAAGGACGGCAGCTTCCACAAGCGCCCGCCCGCGATGGCGGCGGCGCAGCAGGCGGCGGCCTGACCACATCCGGCCGGGCCGCGGGCGGGCCGCCCCCCCCCCCCGCCGGACCCCCCCCCACCCCCCCCCCACCCGCCCCCCAACGGAG
>JAJECB010000299.1 GCA_022822245.1 Gammaproteobacteria bacterium | reverse complement strand
CATCGTCGTGCGCGACACCCGGATCGTGGCCGGTCCCGCGAGTTCCTCCGCGGAAATCGTGGACCTCTCCGGCCACACCTGCCTTCCGGGACTGATCGATCTCCACGCGCACCTGACGATCAACCCGGAGACCCTCACCGCGCTCGACATGAACCGATCGAGCGCCGCCCGCACTCTCGACGCGCTCAGGAACGCGCAGATCATGCTGGGCGCGGGATTCACGACCCTGCGCTCTCCCGGCGAGTTCGACGGCTACTACGGCATCGTGGATCTGAAACGGTCCATCGCTGCCGGAAAACACATCGGGCCGCGACTCCTGGTCGCCCCCCACGCGATCTCCGCCACCGGAGGCCACGGCGACTTCAACAACCTGATGGCGGACCTCCACATCGAGACCCCGACCCGGATCGCCGACGGCCCGGACCAGTTGCGGCTCGAGATCCGCCGCGAGTTCAAGTACGGCGCCGACTGGATCAAGCTGATGATGACCGGCGGGGTCATGTCGGCGGGCGATGACCCGAACGTGAGCACCTACACCGAAGAGGAAGTGCGAGCCGCCGTCGAGGAGGCGCATCGCCACAAGAAGAAGATCACGGTCCACGCCCACGGCGCGCCCGGCATCAACACCGCGCTCCGCGCCGGAGTGGACTCGGTGGAGCACGCCACGCTCGTGGACGAAGAGGGCATCCGGCTCTTCCGGGAGCGCGGGATCCCGATGGTGCCGACGCTCTACGTGATGAACTACATCCTCGAAGCCGGAGAAGCGATCGGCTTCCCCCGGGAGAGCATCCAGAAGGCGCGCGATCTGATCGACGAGCGCGATCGCCGCATCGGCGCGGCCTTCGCCGCCGGAGTCCCCGTCGCCTTCGGTTCCGACACGATCTTCCCCCACGAGCAGGCGGCGCGGGAGTTCGCGGTGATGACCGGTCTCGGGCTGAGCCCCGAAGCCGCGCTCCGGGCGGCCACGACCGTTCCCGCCAGGACGCTCGGTCTCGAGGACGAGATCGGCCGCATCGCCCCGGGTTACGCCGCCGACGTGATCGCGGTCGAGGGAGACCCGGTCGAGGACATCCGCACGATGGAGGATGTCCGCTTCGTCCTCCGCGACGGCCGGATCGTCAAGGCCATCGGCGTCTTCCCGATGGACATCCTCCGCGGCGCCCGGTAGCGCCAGAGCGACCGCCGCAACATCAGGAGCACCGGCGACGAGCATGGCGAAGCGCAAGGCCGGAAACAGCGCCACCACCGGCTACGAGGCGGAGCTGTGGGAGATGGCCGACAAGCTCCGCGGCTCGATGGACGCCGCCGAGTACAAGCACGTCGTGCTCGGACTCCTCTTCCTCAAGTACATCTCGGACGCCTTCGAGGAGCGCCACGCCGAGGTGCTCGCCGAGTGGGACGAGGACGCCGCCGAGGACCGGGACGAGTACATCGCTGAGAACATCTTCTGGGTGCCCCGCGAGGCGCGCTGGAAGCGCCTGAAAGCGGAAGCGCGGCAGCCGACCATCGGCCAGACCGTGGACCGGGCGATGGCGGCGATCGAGCGGGACAACCCGGCGCTGAAGCAGGTGCTCCCCAGGGACTACGCCCGCCCGGCGCTCGACAAGCAGCGCCTCGGCGGGCTGATCGATCTGGTCGGGAACATCCGCGTCGGCGACGCCGAGGCGCGATCCCGGGATGTGCTGGGCAGGGTGTACGAGTACTTCCTTTCGCGGTTCGCGAACGCCGAGGGCAAGCGGGGCGGCGAGTTCTACACCCCGCGATGTGTCGTCAATCTGCTCGTCGCGATGCTCGAGCCCTACGAGGGCCGCGTTTACGACCCGTGCTGCGGCTCCGCGGGCATGTTCGTGCAGTCCGTGGAGTTCATCCGCGCCCACGCGAACGGCAATGGAAACGGCGGCGCGAGGCGCGGCGACATCTCGATCTACGGTCAGGAGTCGAACTACACCACGTGGAGACTCGCCCAGATGAATCTCGCCATCCGCGGCATCGGCGGCCAGATCGCCCACGGAGACAGCTTCCACGACGACCGCCATCCCGACCTGAAGGCCGACTTCATCCTCGCCAACCCCCCATTCAACGTCAAGGACTGGGGCGGAGAGCGACTGAGGGAAGATGTGCGCTGGCGCTACGGCGTCCCCCCGGCGCGCAACGCGAACTTCGCCTGGGTGCAGCACATGGTCCACCACCTCGCGCCGGGGGGCATCGCCGGATTCGTGCTCGCCAACGGGTCCATGTCGTCCAACCAGTCCGGTGAGGGCAAGATCCGGAAGAACCTGATCGAGGCGGGCCTCGTGGACTGCATGGTCGCGCTCCCCGGGCAGCTCTTCTATTCGACCCAGATCCCGGCCTGCCTCTGGTTCGTCGCCCGCCGAGAGAGAGAGAGAGAGAGAGAGAGAGATCTTGTTCATGGATGCCCGGAGGCTTGGTCGAATGCTGGACCGAACCCACCGCGAACTGACGGGTGACGACATCACCCGAATCGCAGCCACTTACCACGCCTGGCGGAAGGGGTCCGACACCGAAGGCTACGAGGACGTTCCGGGGTTCTGCCGGAGCGCCCCGCTGGCCGAGGTGCGACGCCACGGTCATGTGCTCACACCGGGTCGCTACGTCGGGATGGAGCCCGAAGAGGACGACGGCGAGCCGTTCGAAGAGAAGATGGCCCGCCTGGTCGCCCAGCTTCGGGAGCAGCAGGCAGAGGGCGCCCGCCTCGACGCGGCGATCCGCGTCAATCTGACCGCCCTCGGCTTCTGGCCTGACAGGAGGACCGAATGACCGTCCGCGAGCTGATCGACATCCTGAAGCGCCATCCCGACGACCTCCGGATCGTGCTGGACGGCTACGAAGGGGGCTGCGAGGACCTCTCGGCGGGCCAGATCCGGAGAGTGAAGATCGCGCTGAACGTGAACGAGGAAACCTACTACGGAGACCATGAGGAGTCCGATCTGGTCATTCCCCCCAAGTCTCCACCCCCTGAGGTCGTCGACGCCCTCGTGCTGCGCCGCACCTCGTGGTGATCGCTCGTTCCCGCACGCACGAAATGAACGACCACTCGGTGCCGACTGGCCACGCACTGGGTCCGGGAATGCTCCGCACGAGCCTCGGACGGCTCGTTGGCCTTCATGAGAAGAAGATCAATCCCTCGCAGTGCCGCGGGCACTTGTTTGCCCACCACTCGATCCCAGCCTTCGATAACGGCCGCACTCCCGTCGTCGAATACGGCTCGACGATCAAGAGCACCAAGTTCACGGTGCCATCGGACGCCGTGCTCGTGTCTCGGCTCAACCCGCGGTTTGCCCGAGTCTGGATGCCGACGGCGACGGACGATCCGCAAGCAATCTGCTCCACAGAATTCGCCGTTCTGTGTCCACGCTCAGTTGATCGACGTTACCTACATTACCTATGCTTGGCACCAACGTTTCGGATGTCCATGCGGGCGCGTGTGACTGGAACCTCTGGAAGTCACCAACGAGTCACTCCTTCCGATTTGCTCGGCATTCGAGTCAGCGTCCCGGATATCGGCACTCAGCGCGCCATCGCGCATGTCCTCAGAACGCTGGACGACCGAATCGAGCTGAACCGGCGGATGAGCGCGACTCTGGATGCGATGGCGCGGGCGCTCTTCAAGTCCTGGTTCGTGGACTTCGATCCCGTCTGCGCCAAGATGCAGGGGCGGGAGACCGGTCTGCCCCACGACATCGCCGATCTCTTCCCCAACCGACTCGTGGATTCTGAACTCGGTGAAATCCCTGCCGGGTGGACTGCCGGCACACTTGGTGATCTCGCGATTCTGAACCCGGAATCGTGGACCGCTCGGAATCCACCCCCGTGCGTTGAGTACGTCGATTTGTCGAGAGTGAAGTGGGGTGCCATTGGTGAAGTTCGCACCTTTGCATGGATTGACGCGCCCAGCCGAGCCCGCCGAGTCTTGCGTTCCGGAGACACCATTGTTGGTACAGTTCGACCCCGGAACGGCTCGTGGGCGCTTATCGGACGCAGCGGCCTGACAGGTAGCACAGGCTTCGCCGTACTGCGACCCGTGAAGTCGTGCGTACGGGAGCTCGTCTGGTGCGCCGCGACCTCGCCTGATGCGATTGACCGCCTCGGCAACTTGGCGGACGGCGGAGCATATCCCGCTGTGCGACCCGGTGTCGTCCTGGACACTGTCGTGATGCTGCCGGGCGCGGCCCTGCAGAACGCCTTCTCCTCCCTGGCCAGACCTGTACTCGAACAGATGCTCGAGAGCCACCGGCGCGAGCACACTCTCATGGAGCTGCGAGATACACTGCTTCCGCGCCTCGTCTCGGGTGACCTCCGTGTGCCCGGTGCGGCGAGGACCGTAGAGGATGCCCCATGACTCGTCCCACGCTGGAATTGCCGAGTGGCAGATCGAAGAGGCCACGCTCAGAGCGGGTGGCCTGCTTCGGACTGGCGCGTCTCCGGCCGCAAAGCCGTCCTTACCCGCCGCAGCGTTCGAGGCGATCCGCTATCGGATCGCTCGCTCCCGAAGGCCAAGATCTCAGTGCCTCGACCTGGATGGGATGAGAGGCCCCTGCCGGTGACCGACGCTCTGCTGCGGCGCCCCGACCGGCAGGAGGCTCTGTCTCGAGTGTACGTCCGGGCTCTGGCGGCGCGCGCCGGGTATCTCACGTCGGTACCGGAGCCGGACCGGGACAGCGTGGATCTTCGGATTCAAGCGGGAGGCCGTCGACATCCGGCTCTAGATCTTCAGCTGAAGGCGACGACAATGCTCACAGAGTCGCCCGATGGTGTCTTGCCGTTTCGCCTGAGCAGGAAGAACTACCGGGATCTTTCGGATGACACGCAAACGCCGCGGCTGCTCGTGGTTCTCGAGCTCCCCAAGGACGATGCACGGTGGATGACGGTGACTCGTGAGGATCTCATTCTTCGCCGTCGCGCCTACTGGCTGAGCCTGCAGGAGGATTGCTCCGACGTGCGGGACCAGCAGAGCGTCACCGTTCGTATCCCGAAGCAGAACGTGCTCGATGTCGAGGCCATGCGCGAACTCATGGAACGTTCCAGGAAAGGAGATCTCTGATGCGGGTCAGCATTCACGATCGTCAAGCCCTGCTCGCGGTGTCTCCCACAGCGCTGTCCGCATACGCCCGCGCCATCGGTTGGAGCCGGCATGAGCCCTACCGGGCGCACTCGGACACCTACATCGGTGAGGATCTACCGGAGATCATTCTGCCACGCACGGATCGCCTCGGTGACTAT
>JAJECB010000353.1 GCA_022822245.1 Gammaproteobacteria bacterium | reverse complement strand
CGGGCCCCCCACCCTCCCCGCGGGCCGCTCCCACCGCGGTGGGTTGTTGGGGGGCGCCCCCGCCACCGGCCGGGCCGTGAGCATCCACATCCAGGTCCAGGGTTCCCGCCGGAGCAGCCGGCCCGAGGCAGGTTCCTTCCGGAGCGGATTGCACGATCCGCGGAGTAAGGGGCCTTCCCCCGGGCCGGCGGTCCACGGCCCCCGAACCGCGTTCCTCTGCGGTCAGGTCCCGACGACGAGGGGGCTCGTGAGCTTCGCGAGGGTCGCGAGCACGCTCGGGGCGACGAGCCGGCCGGTGCGGGGGTTGGCTTCGGTCGGCACGCCCTCGATTCGGAGGCTGAGCCGCGCGGCCTCCGCCTCGACGAAGATGTCGTGGGTGTTGCGGGTGATCGTCGGGTCCACCCAGATCTCGAGCCGGGTGCGATCCGGACCCACCCCGGCGAGCCCGAGGGCGGCCGCGACGTTGACGTTGGCGGGAAAGCGGCGCGCGCCTTCGCGGGCGGTTCCTTCGAACACGCGCGTCGGCTCGCCGAAGGCGTGCACGTCGATGCCCTGCTCGAGAAGCCAGGGCACCCCGTCGAGCCCGGCGGGGGGCTTGCGGCTCACCATGCGCACTTCCTCCACCTCGCCGCGCGCGGTCGCCTGCACCGCGTCGAGGCCGAGGAGGGCTCCGCTCGGAACGAGGATCCGCCCGCCGCGCTCGGCCGCGAGGTCCACGCAGTCGAAGTGGTCGAGGAGCGCCCCGACGCTCACGCAGACGAGGGTGCGGCCCGCCGCGAGGGCGGGGCGGGCGATGGACGCGAAGGCGGCGGCGGGCGCGCACTCGACGACGACGTCCGCGAGCTCCGGCAGATCGCCGGCCGGCCGCACCGCGGGCGGGGCGCGAAAGACCGCGCAGCGCTCCCGTGCACGATCGAGGTCGCGCGCGGCCACCGCGGCGAGCTTGAGATCGGGGAGGGCGCCCGCGTCGAGCGCCCGCGCGACCTCGAGGCCGATGGCGCCGAGCCCCGCGACCGCGACCCGGAAGGACCGGGCGCCGGTATCGGTGGGAGGGGAAGATCCGGACATGTTGATTCTCGGACGAGTCCACGCCGACAATGCGCCCTCGAATCATAGACGCTTGGGATACGGGAAGGGATGGCTCTCCTCGAGATCCGCGACCTCGTGACGCAGTTCGATACCACGGCGGGCACCGTCCAGGCGGTGGACGGCATCTCGTACACCGTCGAGGAAGGAGAGACGGTGGCGGTGGTGGGGGAGTCCGGGTGCGGGAAGTCGGTGAGCGCCCTCTCGGTGCTGCGACTCATCCCGAATCCGCCAGGGCGGATCGCCGGCGGCTCCATCCGCTTCATGGGCCGCGACCTCCTCTCCCTCGGCGAGGAGGAGATCCGCGAGATCCGGGGGCGCGACATCGGCATGGTGTTCCAGGAGCCGATGACCTCCCTCAACCCGGTGCTGTCGGTGGGGGTGCAGCTCACCGAGACGGTCCTCCGCCACCGGGACGTGACCCCGGCGGCAGCGGAGGAGCGGGGACTCGAGCTCCTCCGGATGGTGGGGATCTCGGAGCCCGAGCGCCGGCTTCGCCAGTTCCCGCACCACCTGAGCGGGGGGATGCGCCAGCGGGTGATGATCGCCCTCGCGCTCTCCTGCGAGCCGAAGCTCATCATCGCCGACGAGCCGACGACCGCCCTCGACGTGACCATCCAGGCCCAGATCCTCGAGCTCATGAAGGACCTCACCAAGCGCCTCGGGGTCGCCCTCATCGTGATTACTCACAACCTCGGGGTGGTCGCCCGCTACGCGGACCGGGTCAACGTGATGTACGCGGGAAGAATCATCGAATCGGGCAGCGCGCGCCAGATCTACCACCACCCCCGGCACCCCTACACCCTCGGGCTGCTCGCGTCGGTGCCGCGTCTCGACCAGCCGCGGGGGGCGCGACTCGTTCCCATCGAAGGGCAGCCGCCGGACTTGACACGCCTCGACGGCGGGTGCTCGTTCCGGCCGCGCTGCCGCTTCATGGAGCCGGCCTGTGCCGAGGCGAGGCCGCCGCTCGTGCGGGTCGAGTCGGTCGGGCCCGGCCACGACGCGGCCTGTTTCCGGAGCGCCGAGCTCGTGGAGGCCGCCGCATGAGCGCCGTCGCGGCCGCGCTCGGCAACGGCGCGGGCAACGGAGCTGCCCCCGGAGTCTCGTCCGAGGTGCTTCTATCCGTCCGTGGACTTCGCAAGTACTTCCCGATCCTCGAGGGCCTCCTCATCAAGCGGGTGGTGGCCGAAGTCAAGGCCGTCGACGACGTGAGCTTCGACATTCGCCGGGGCGAGACCCTCGGGCTCGTCGGCGAGTCGGGATGCGGGAAGACGACCATCGGGCGCTGCCTGCTCCGCCTCGAGGACCCGACCGCGGGCAGCATCCTGTACCAGGGACAGGACCTCGCCGCGATGTCCGGTGAGGGGCTCAAGACCTTGCGCCAGAAGATCCAGGTCATCTTCCAGGACCCGTTCAGCTCGCTCAATCCGCGCATGAAGATCGGGCAGATCCTCGCCGAGCCGATGCGCGTCCACGGCCTGCACGCGAGCGCGGCGGAACGTCGCGACCGGGTGGACGAGCTCCTCCGGGTATGCGGCCTGAACCCCAAGTTCATCGATCGCTACCCCCACGAGATGAGCGGCGGACAGCGCCAGCGGGTCGGGATCGCGCGCGCGCTCGCCCTGGACCCGGAGTTCATCGTCTGCGACGAGGCGGTGTCCGCCCTCGACGTCTCCATCCAGGCCCAGATCATCAACCTGCTCGAGGAGCTGCGCGAGGAGTTCGGCCTCACCTACCTCTTCATCGCGCACGACTTGAGCGTGGTGCGCCATCTCTGCCACCGGGTGGCGGTGATGTACCTCGGCAAGATCGCCGAGCTCGCGGACTGCGACGATCTCTACGACAACCCCATGCACCCCTACACCCGGGCACTCCTCTCCGCCGTCCCGGTGCCGGACCCGGTGGTGGAGGCGGAGCGGCAGCACCAGGTCATCCAGGGGGAGGTGCCGAGCCCCATCAACCCGCCGAGCGGATGCGTGTTCCACCCCCGGTGCGAGTACGCGATATCGCGGTGCCGGGGGGACGTGCCGGATCGGCGCGAGCTCCGGCCCGCGCACTGGGTGGCGTGCACCGAGGTCGGATAGAATCGGCCGGGTTCGTTTCGGAACTGGCTCCTGAACTCACGTGGAGCAACCAGACAACACGTTCAACCCATGAGGGACAACATCATGACCATCGCACGCAAGCGAACCGCCCTCGCCCTGGGCGCGGGCGCCGTGGCCCTGGCCGTAGCCGGCGGTGCGACGCTCGCCGAGAGCCCCAAGCGCGGCGAGGTGCTCAACTTCGTCGTCGGGAGCCGGATCCCCACCTACGACGGGCACCGGGAGTCCACCTTCGGGATGATCCACCCGATCCGTCCGTTCTACAGTCTGCTGATCCGGGTGAATCCGGACAATCCGCAGTCGACCACGGACTACCAGTGCGACCTCTGTGAAGGCGCGCTTCCGGCCCCGACCAACGATGGCAAGACCTACACCTTCGCCATTCGCAAGGACGTGAAGTTCCACGACGGCACTCCCCTCACCGCGCACGACATCAAGGCGACCTACGACAAGATCGTCTTCCCGCTCGAGGGGATCATCAGCCACCGCAAGCCCCAGTACCGCATGGTGGAGAGCGTCGAGGCTCCGGACGACTACACGGTCGTCTTCAATCTCAAGTTCCCGACCGGCGCCTTCATCCCGGCCCTCGCCTCGCCATTCAACTTCGTCTTTGCGAAGAAGGACCTCGAGCGCGAGGATCCGGAAGGCCAGGATCCCCTCTACGGCATGAAGTGGCACCAGACCAACATCAACGGCACCGGCGCGTTCAAGTTCGTGCAGCATCAGCCGGGGGCGTTCGTCGAAGGGGCCCGCTACGACGACTATCACCACGAGGGCAAGCCCTACCTCGACGGCTTCAAGGCCATCGCGGCGCCGAAGACCGCGGTGCGGATCAACGCCATCCGGGGCGACCAGGCCGCCATCGAATTCCGCGGCTTCGCGCCCAAGCAGCGCGATGATCTGGTGGCCGCCCTTGGAGACCGGATCACGGTCCAGGAGAGCAACTGGAACTGCCAGCTCCTCATCTCCATCAACCACAAGAAGCCGCCGTTCGACGACGTGCGGGTGCGCCAGGCCCTCATGCACGCGGTGGACCGCTGGTCGGCGTCGGAGTCGCTGTCGAAGATCGCGATCGTGAGGGCGGTGGGCGGCATCGTGTTCCCGAGCCACGAGCTCGCGATCGATCGGGAGACCCTCGAGACCTACGTCGGCTACTGGCCGGACATCGAGGCGGCGAGGGACGAGGCGAGGCGTCTTCTCGCCGAGGCGGGGGCCGAGAACCTCACCTTCGATCTGCACAACCGGACGGTCGACATGCCGTACCGCATCCTCGGCACGTGGCTCATCGGCGAGTGGAAGAAGATCGGGGTGGACGTCACCCAGGCCGGTGTCGCGACCAGCGAGTGGTACGCCAAGCACCGGGCGGGCGATCACCAGCTCGGCATCGACGCGAATTGCCAGTCGGTCATCAATCCGGTGGCGGACGTCGGCCAGTACACGAGCCGGTCGATCAATCCCGCAAACTACAGCCACTACGAGGATCCCGTGCTCGACGACATGCACGATCGCCTGATGCGAAGCGCCGACCCCGCCGAGCAGGCCGAGATCATGCGGGCGTACGAGAAGCGGGTTCTCAACGACGAGGTGCGCTACGGCATGACCCTGTGGTGGAACAAGATCAACCCGCACCGTTCGTATGTGAAGGGGTGGAAGATCGCGCCGAGCCACTACCTCAACCAGCACCTGGACCAGGTCTGGATCGACAGGGGCTGACGGACGGTCCGGCCAGCCGAACGTTTGCCCGGGCGGGGTCTCGCGCTCCGCCCGGGCTCTCGATTCTTCGCCGCCTCCGTGTGGTTATCATCAACGGACGGGCGGCAGCCGGATGTCGGGATCTGAAATGACCCCATCTTCCGGTAGCTGGCACGGGGGCGATCCCGGGTAGCCGCAAGAGCGCGACGGCATGTCCAAGTACGTCATCAAGCGCGTCCTGCTCATGATCCCCACCGTCATCGGGGCGGGGATCCTCGTCTTCCTGATGATGCGCCTCCTTCCCGGCGACATCTGCCTCATCCGCGTTGCCGGCGACGGCATGGGGGTGAGCGAGGCGGCGCTCTCGCGCTGTCGCGCCGAATTCGGGCTCGACAAGCCTCTCTGGGCCCAGTTCTTCGACTTTGCGTGGGGCTACGCGACCTTCGACTTCGGGAAGTCGATGTGGACCACCAACCCGATCACCCACGAGATCGGCCTCCGTTTCCAGCTTTCGCTCCAGATCGCGATCATGGCCACCGTGACGGCGGTGTTGATCGCGCTTCCCCTCGGGGTCCTCTCCGCCATCCGGCAGAACACGTGGGTGGACTACGTGGTGCGGACGTTCGCGATCGCGGGAATCGCGATCCCGTCCTTCTGGCTCGGGATCATGATCATCCTCGGGATGCTGATCCTCACCCAGATGTGGTTCGGCATGCCGTGGATGTTTCCCATCGAGTACCGGCCCATCTGGGAGGACCCGGTCCACAACATCTCCCAGACGATCTGGCCGGCCCTCGCCACCGGCTACCGCTACTCGGCGGTCATCACCCGCATGACCCGCTCCGCGATGCTCGAGGTGCTGCGCGAGGACTACATCCGGACCGCGCGGGCAAAGGGGCTGCTCGAGAAGGTCATTCGCACGCGGCACGCCCTCAAGAACGCCATGTTGCCGGTGGTGACCCTCATCGGGATCGAGTTCGCCTTCCTCATCGGGGGACTGGTGGTGACCGAGCAGGTGTTCAACCTGAACGGTCTCGGTCAGCTCTTCGTGCACGCGGTGAACGCCCACGACTACACCCTGGTGCAGGCCCTGGTGATGCTGGTGGTGGGGGTGTTCGTGGTGACGAACCTCGTCGTCGACCTCGTCTACGCGTGGTTCGACCCGCGGATCCATTACAGTTGACGGGCGGGACGGAAACCGGGGCGAACGGAAGGGCAGTGCGGCCATGGCGGTAACGACCGGCGCATTCGTAACCGACGAGATCTTCGAGCGGCCGCCGCTGAAGAGCCGGCTGTGGACCATCGTCCGCACCCAGCCGCTCGGGATCGCGGGCGCGTTCATCGTCCTCGTCATGGTGCTGGCCGCGATCTTCGCCCCCTGGATCGCGCCTTACGACCCGGAGCTCAACGACTTCGGGGCGATGTTGGTCCCACCGGACGCGAGTCACCTGCTCGGTACCGACGAGTTCGGGCGCGACATCTTCTCGCGCCTTGTGTGGGGGGCGCGGACCGCGATGCTGGTCGGCTTCTCCTGCGCGCTCCTCGGGTCCACCATCGGGCTCCTCATCGGGGTCGCGAGCGCCTACTTCGGGGGCAAGTTCGACATCCTGCTCCAGCGCGTCATCGATATCTTCATCGCGTTCCCGGCCATCATCCTCGCCCTCGCCATCGTCACCGTGCTCGGGACCGGGACCGAGAACGTCATCATCGCGATCACGATTCCCCTCATCCCGAACTGCGCGCGGGTGGTGCGCTCGAGCGCGCTCGCGATCCGGGAGATCCCCTACGTGGACGCGGCCCGGGCCCTCGGCTTCGGCCACGCCCGGATCGTGCTCCGCCACATGTCGCCCAACGTGATGGCCCCCTACCTCATCATGATGACGACGTTCCTCGGGCAGGCGATCCTCGCCGAGGCGTCGCTCTCGTTTCTCGGGCTCGGGGTGCAGGAGCCAATCCCGGCCTGGGGCCTCATGCTCCAGGGCGGCGCCCAGGAGTACGCGGAGAGCGCGCCCTGGGTCCCCATCTTCCCCGGCGTCGCGATCAGCCTCGCCGTCTTCGGCTTCAACCTCTTCGGCGACGCCCTCCGCGACCTCCTCGACCCCAAGCTCCGCCAGCAGTAGCTGCGGTCACGACCGCAGGACGATACCGGTTCCCGGATATCGTCGCTCGGCGGTTCGGTTGACTGGGCCCGCCTCATGTGCTCGGATGCATGCGGCCCCCTCACAGAGCGGGGGCCGCATGCATTCAAGGGAGGACGGATCGGTGCGCAAACTGCTTCGCAATGCTGTCATGGTCTCGGCCGCCGCCTCAGCGGCAATTCTTGCCGCCTCGCCGCACGCGCTCGCCGGCAAGGCCGACGATACCTTCAACATCGCCTTCGAGTCGGAGGTGGCCTCGCTGGACTACTACATGGGGTCGTCCCGAAACAACCTCATTCTCGCGCGGCACATCTACGACACCCTCATCTTGAAGAACCTCGAGACGAACGAGTTCGAACCGGCGCTCGCCGAGTCCTTTCGCGTGGTTGACGACACGACGCTCGAGTTCGTCATTCGCGAGGGGGTGATGTTCCACGACGGCTCGACGTTGACCGCGGACGACGTGGTCTAAACGTTGAACACGGTCGCGGATCCTGACTACGGCGCGGTTTACCAGATTGCCGTGCGTTGGATAGACAAGGCCGAGAAGACTGGCCCCCGGACCGTGCGCCTTACCATGAAGCAGCCGTATCCGCCGGCACTGGAGTGGCTTTCGGGCTTTCTCCCGATCTACCCGAAGGACTATTACGAAAAGGTCGGCAGGGAGGGCATGGGATTGAAGCCCATCGGTACCGGTCCCTACAAGCTCGTGTCCATGGAGCCCGGGACCCACTGGACCCTGACCCGCTTCGACGAGCACTACGCGGAGAGCCCCAAGGGCCGGCCTCCCATCAAGAACCTCGATATTCGCGTGCTGCCCGAAATGAACTCCCAGCTCGCAGAGTTGATGACCGGCGCCCTGGATTTCATCTGGAGGGTTCCCGCCGATCAGGCCGAACGGCTTCGAGGCCGCCCCGGAATCGAAGTGAAGACCCAGCCGATTCTCCGCGTCGCATTTCTCCACATGAATACCGTCGACGAATCGCCCTTGCAGGATCGCCGCGTGCGCGAGGCGCTTCTGCGCGCCATCGACCGGGAGAAGATCAAGGGCGCGTTCTGGGGCGAAGGCTCGGAGGTCGTCCACACGCCGTGCAATCCGCGACAGTTCGGCTGTTCTCAGGACGTCGCGACATACTCGTACGACCTGGACAAGGCAAGGATGCTGCTGGAAGAAGCCGGGTATGCCGACGGTTTTCGCCTGAAGGTGCTTACCGGCCCCAACCCCCTGTGGCGCCGCTCGGGTGAGGCGATCGCGGGCGATCTCGCGAGAGTCGGCATCACGCTCGACTATGACCATCAGCAATACGCCAGCCATCGCGAGATGTGGGACCGCGGGGGCGTCCCGTTGAGCTACATGTCCTGGGGATCCTGGGGCATCGGCGACGTTGCGATGATCACGAGTTACTTCTTCCGGGAGGACAAGGTCAACAAGGTCCGCGACCCCGAAATCATGCAGTGGCTCGCGACCGCAGACACCACGATGGACGCGGAGGTTCGGAGCGACGCGTACGGGAAGGCGATCGCGAAGATCGCACGGGAGGTGTACTGGATCCCCCTTTGGACCCACAGCGTCGGGTACGCGATACGCGACGAAGTCGACTTCTCCGTGCACCCGGACGAGATCCTGCGATTCTTCACCGGAACGTGGAACTAGTCGCACGGTCCTAGTGGCAAATCCGCGGTGGGGCGCCCGCCCCACCGCGCATCTCGGGGCTGACGGCCCGAAATGCTGACGTTTTCCCTGCGGCGCATCCTGCTCGCGCTGCTGGTTACCGTTGCCGTCTCGGCGGCCAGCTTCGGTCTGATCTACGCCGCGGGCGATCCGGCAATCGCGATGGCCGGGGCAGAGGCGACCGACGCGGACATCGAGAACATCCGCCGGCTGTACGGCTTCGATCGACCGCTTTCCCTGCAATACCTGGCCTGGATCGGCAAGGCGCTCACGGGCGACTTCGGCCAGAGCTACTTCTTCAAGGCACCGGTGTCCACGATTCTGGTGGAACGATTGCCGGTGACGCTCATTCTCGGAGGCTGCGCCTTCGCTTTCGCGCTCGCGGTCTCCATCGTGCTCGGAGTCGCCGCTGCGGTGCGGCCGAACAGCGCCGTCGACCGCGCGGCCCTGGTGCTCTCCGTCGTGGGTCAGGCGATGCCGAGTTTCTGGTTCGCGCTGATGCTGATCGTCGCGTTCGGGGTCATGTGGCCGATACTGCCGATTTCGGGGTCACAGACCTGGCGCCACTTCGTGCTGCCGACCCTCGTGCTCGGCTACTTCATCCTCCCGGCGATCATGCGCCTCACGCGCTCCGGCATGATCGACGTCCTCGATGCCGACTACATCCGCACCGCGCGCGCCAAGGGGCTGAACGCGCGCAAGGTGCTCTACAAGCACGCGCTTCGCAACGCCATCATCCCGGTGGTCAGTCTCTCGGCGGCGCAGCTCGGCGGAATGCTCGCGGGTTCGGTCGTGGTGGAAGCGGTGTTCGCGCTCCATGGAATCGGCCTGCTCGCGTACGAATCCATCATTCGTGGCGACCTGCCGACCGTCCAGGCAATCATTCTCGTCAAGGCGTTCGCCTTCGTCGTTCTGACCCTGGTCGCCGACCTGTTGAACGCGTGGCTCGATCCGCGGATTCGCATCGCATGAACACCACCGGGGCCCTTCCCGACTTCGAAGAGGTGATCGCGTCCCGCCCGGGCCGCATTCTGCTGCGCCGCAGCCTGGGTCACCGGGGTCTGGCGATCGGCGGTGCGGTATTCGTCACGATCGTCATCCTGGCCCTCGCCGCCCCGTGGCTGGCTGTGCACGACCCTTATCTCCAGGATCTGGCGGTGCGCTTGACGCCGCCCGTGTGGCACGCGCTCGGAAGCTGGGAGCACCCTCTCGGTACGGACCATCTGGGGCGCGATTACCTCGCCCGGCTGCTGTACGGGGCACGCATCTCGCTGCTCATCGGCCTGACCACCGCCCTTGTAGGAGGTGTGATCGGTACCGGGCTTGGAGTGATGGCCGGCTACTTCGGCGGGCGGGTCGACGCCGCCGTCACTTTCATCATCATCACCCGTCTCGCGCTGCCGGCGATGCTGGTGGCGCTGGCCGTGATGGCCGTCATCGGCAGTTCCATGAAGACGGTCATCGTCGTGATGGGGTTTCTGCTCTGGGACCGCTATGCGCTCGTGATCAGGGCCGCGACGATGCAGGCATGCGGCCAGGACTACGTCGTTGCGGCCCGGGCCCAAGGGTGCTCGGTGCTGCGCATCGTGTTCTCCGAGATCTTTCCGAACCTGCTGAACGCGCTGATTGTCGTGGCTACGCTCGAGATGGCGCAAGCGATCATTCTGGAGGCGGCGCTGTCCTACCTCGGTTTCGGCGTGGAGCCGCCATTGCCGTCGTGGGGTCTGATGGTCTCCGAAGGCAAGGACTTTCTCCTGTTCGATCCGTGGTTGATCACGATTCCAGGCGTTGCCCTGTTCCTCCTGGTGCTTTCGGTCAACCTGCTCGGTGACGGGCTGCGCGACGTCACCGCGCCCGAGGCGCGCAACT